>JAGONM010000002.1 GCA_017993055.1 Armatimonadota bacterium | reverse complement strand
CGTCAGGCTTTCGCCCATTGCGCAAGATTCCTAATTGCTGCCCCCCGTAGGAGTCTGGGCCGTGTCTCAGTCCCAATCCGGCTGACCATCCTCTCAGACCAGCTACCCGTCGTCGCCTTGGTAGGCCGTTACCCCACCAACTAGCTGATAGGCCGCAAGCCCATCCTGAAGTGCATTGCTGCTTTAGATACTCTGCCATGCGACAAAGCATCCACATGCGGTATTAATCCACCTTTCGGTGGGCTATCCCCCGCTTCAGGGCAGGTTGCTTACGTGTTACGCGACCGTTCGCCGCTAGGTTTCACAAGACCTCTGCCGAAGCTTTGGTCAGCGTGATCCCTCGCTCAACTTGCATTTCTTAGGCACGCCGCAAGCGTTCGTCCTGAGCCAGGATCAAACTCTCCATCAAAAAACAGAAAAAACCGACCGCCTTCCAGAAAGAAGCGCTCCACTGGGGAGACAGATCTTAGAGGAAAGCACTCAGTTTCTCAGCTTTCATAAGAGACTAACGGACTTGTTCGATTGCTCGAACAAGCCTGGTTTGAAACTCACCTGGCACACGTCGTTATCCACTGGAAATCAACGTTTGCTCCGCTTGCACTATTCAGTTGTCAAGGTTCTCGCCGGAGGCTTTCCATCCAGCGAACAAAAGGTATTATACCTCACGCTCGCGGGCCTGTCAACACTTTTTTGCCCTGCGCGGAACTTTTTTTTCGCGTCCCTCTTTCGGGCACGGCTGTGACAACCAGCGGCGACCGACATATTAGCACGTGCGATTCGGTATGTCAAGGGAAATCCAGAATTGTTTGCTGATGTATCTCGCCGGCTCGATCGGTCCCAAACCACAGCTGCTGCGCGCGGATTCGGGCGCCGGATCAGTCCGACAAAAAGGGGAAGGCGCCGGTGCGACTTCCCCTCAAGTGATCTGCTCGGAGTCACCCACGGACTTACCTGCGCTTTTTCAGCGCTATCACCGCCGCGCCGAACAGCCCGCTTCCCAGCGCGAGCAGCCCGGTCGGCTCAGGCACCGGCAGCGCCATCGTGCCCGTAGCGAACACCTCGTGGTTCGGACCGTAGGTGAACATGGCTCCTCCGTAGTAGAACGTCGGAACGGCAGCCCTGACCCAGAAGCCGGACTTTTCGGTCTCCGCGTAGACCGGAGCAGCCTCCGTGACCCACCGCGCCATCGGACCCGTGATCGGCATCACGACTATCCAGTCATTGGGGCAGCCCATCTCGATCCAGCCATAGCACATCGAAGCGTCCACCTCGAGATCATTGATGTGCTGAGGACTCTGGTAGTTC
The DNA here is from genome assembly GCA_017993055.1 of Armatimonadota bacterium. NCBI lineage: Bacteria > Bacillati > Armatimonadota > Armatimonadota bacterium. The sequence continues at coordinate 181,593 of JAGONM010000002.1, read as the reverse complement.
TTGACGATGTAGTTGAACTGCCAGACACCGGGTGAGACCGGGACCGGCGAGCCGTCCAGGACGACCTGCGGCGCGGCCACGGCGGGGACCGACACAAACGCGACCATGACGCAGAGACATGCAACTACTAACATCTTTTTCACTTCACGTCACCTCCTTACAGTTTCCGGCACATCGGCAGACCAAGGGAGAGCCGGACTCCGGCTCTGCTCTTCATCATACGATATGCCGCTCTGTTGCACGCTCTTATCGGCGCTTCCGGACGATCGAACCCGCGAGGACCATAAGGCCGGAGCCCAGTACGAGCAGCGATCCGGGCTCAGGAACCGCAGGGATCAGCACGCCCATCTGCTGTGCGACTACGCCCGGCATGTGCGGCCAGTCGGTAAAATAGCACGTAGTGGTGCCATCTCCATATCCGGGGCGCACGTAGATCTTCCAGTAACCCCAGCAGTAGTTGCCGACCGTGATGGGGTAGTTCCCGCTTGGATCCTGACACCCGTATGTGCCGCCGTCCCATGACCCTGCCCAGTTCTCGGGCGGAACGATCTCTATCTGGCCGGGTGTCCAGTTCCCGAGATTCAGATGGAAGTCGAATATGGGTCCAGCATAGTCCCAACCGTGCTGGTAGTCGAGCGTGTAGATATACTCGTTCATCTGTTTCTGAGCGTCGTACGCCTTGGTAACCACCCAGGGAGCGATCACCGGCGGACTCGCAACTGAAACAGACACTGCGAGACTCAGAAGAAACACGACCGCAAGGACCGCGTACAGTATCCGCGTCATCTTTTCTCACCTCCTCTCAACTACCAGCGTATCGGTCAGCTGCGGAGTCAGCCGCCGCGATGCCGGCAGGCGCGGAGCAGGCCCGAAGACCGCCCCGCGCCGCAATGCCCGAGCTACTTCTTCGGGCTCTCCGTCACTACGTGATGCAGTGACCAACCGTTCAGACTCCCGCCGGTGAACTTGCCCGTAGCCGGATCGTAGGTCACGGTTTCGGTCGTGGTCCCCTTGCTGTTGTCGGTCTGGTCGGTATCGTGGGATATCGTTACCGAGTAGGTGCCGTCCGCGTTCTTAGTGCATCCCGTAACCGCTACGCAGTGCCCGCCACCCTTAGGCGACTTCGCCACCAACTCGACATCATTGCCGTTCTGAATGTCATTGATGACGTCATCCATGTTGATCCCGGCCGCGGCGGTCTTCGCCGTGGTCTTGATCGGCAGTTTCTTCTCAGCCATCCATGCGGCCTTGTTGTTGTACCATGTCCAGCCGCATCCGGGCGCCGTCCAGCCGGTCGCCGACTTCATGTCGCCGATGTCAATGGCTCCAGCATCCATGCCGAGGCTGTGCTGGGAGTTCAGGAACTGCAGGCTGTTGGAGACCGCGGCCGGAACGCACTCGTTCTTGCCGGCCTCCTGGTTCGGGAACGGCTTGCTGTGCGCCGCCGACTTGGTCGCCTTTTCGCCTTTGTTCGCCGACGCAGGCTCCGGCGGACCTGCGATGGACTCCGGTTCTGTCCCGGAGTAGAGCTCGAACTCCCGATCGCCAACCAGTGCTCCGCCGGCGGACAACGGCACAGCGTACTGCGGCTGCTTGGTTATTGTGTAGCCGTAGCTGATGTTTCCGACCGGCATGCCGCGCGGCGTGCCGAGGTCGAACATCACGTTCAGCGTCTTCGGGCCGCTGGTGCCGCCGACGCTCAGGAGCGGAACGTTCTGCGCCTGCCACGATCCGTTCACGCTCAGGTTCAAATACTGCACGTCCTCCGAGCCGCTGAACGTCAGATCGAGGCTTCCCCACTCGGAGTTCGGCGTGAGGAATCCATCCAGATTCCAGTCCACCTGCTCGAACCTCGCGGTGGCATCGGCCGGGAAGAGCAGTGCCTTGTTGCCCTCGTAGAACTGGAACCAGTACCCATGACCTTTGTCGAGGTCCAGCGATGAAGGCCAGTCGTCCGGGATGCCGACGTCAATCAGGCTCTGCGTGGCGGCGTCCCACCAATATCCGACGGAACTGAGCCAGTTTGCCCCGTACTGAGATGCATCGCGGAGGGTCTTTATCTGCGCTCCGTCGTGGACTCTGACGTCCTCCCAAGGCATCATCTGTTCCTTCGGATGACCGAGGATTATCCATCCCGGCTTGCACACGCTCACCCACTTATCCTCAATGGACTTCTTGCCCGAGTAGGTGAACGTAACATCGAAGAAGGAATCTACCCAGTATCCGTCGCCGAGTAGCGCTCCGCCGAATGGACCCCATGCCCCGTTCGAGACGTGGTCGTCAGACCACATATCGTAGGTGTAGAGGCTCTGGCTGCACGACTCCCACCGGTACATGCGCCCGTCGAGTTGGGTCGGATCGCCACCGGCAAATACGACCGGCGGATCCCACGGCTTCGCCGAGTGCTCGATGCCGTCGCTCGTTCCCGCCGGAGCCACGGGGAGCGCAGTCAGGTTCCAGCTCGAGCGGAGGTGGGCCTGAATCGCGTCGAACGAGGTCACCTTGCCCGGGGGCGCGGTGGGCAGTATCAGCGGAATCACGCGGCCCGGAACGACCGCCGCATCGGTGCTGACGACACCGAACACCTCGACCCAGTCTTTCCAGGGAATCCACGGGGTGGTCAACGCGGTCTGCTCGACCCTGACACCCAGATTGCCGGAGCCGTCATTGAGCGGCTGGGTGTCGCTGTTGGCGCCATCCCATATGTAGAACCACCGAGGAACGGGAGAGGGGTCAACCGCAGTGACCATCCCCATGACCCTGACCTTCAGACCGACGTTCAGCGCGCCTCTGCCGTTCGAGACTCCCGGGTTCGAGATATCAAGGTCGCCTCCGCCGACGGCACGCGTCCGCAGATCGAATGGAGCGGGTATAGGGTTGTCCGAGCTGATCTCGGAGACCGGCTCGCTCGGGAACACCGCCCGTTCGCCGTCGTACATTCCGATGATCCCGACCGCTTGCAGGTCATCCCCAAGGCTCACATACCACGGCGGAATGGTCTGAATGCGGACCCCGCTGGCCCTGGTGGGCTCTTCTATGTAGATGTAGTCCGGGCCGATCAACGTCACTATGCCGTGGAGATTGACCAGCGTGTTGTCCGGAACACGGCGTCCGGGACCTATCGGGGTCATAGGCGGAGCCACCACCGTCGGAAGCTCATCCCAGATCTGGGGCAGTGCGCCCTGCTCTACCCCCGTCTCGACATCCAACCCGTCCAGATTGTCTTTGCCTATGAGCCCGATTTGAGAACCGTGGAAGTACAGCGTAGAGTAGCCCTGGAACGACGTCACGTACACGTCGGACGGAGACGCGCCGAAGCTGTTACCCGGTGCAAGGGAGAACAATGCGTAGTCAACGCCCGGCTGAGGCATCTGTCCGACGCCGCTGACGAAATACACCACCAGCGCGTCAATATTGTCGTTCGGCCAGAGCCCCATCGAAGCGGCGGGAGCCCACAGGTTGAACGCTCCCGAACCCGGCCAGCTCACGAAGATGTCCGCCGGCGACCTCGTGGGCGGCAGGCTCGGTGATCCCGGCGCGAGTGAGAAGTAGATCGGCATATCGTGCATTTCGTCGCCGTTCAGATCCATCGGCAGCAAGTCGAGTGCGTCCATGTCGTCTATCTTCAGAGGGTCCATGGTCGGGTTGACCTGGGCGGGCATGATTGACGGTATCTCGTTGTAGCGCGTCTGGTTGGCGCTCAGGAGGTTCGGCCCGAATCCCGGTTGCCATAGGACCAAGCTGGCCGGCATGTTCATCATATAGGACTGGGCCGGACTCAGGTTCATCCAGCCGTTGGTCACGAACCGATCGCCGGCGGCCTGGTTTCGATTTGCCTGGTGGCGATACTGAGTGTTCCAGGCGCCTCGCGATCGGCGCGTGGCCGAGAAGTAGACAATGGGCCTCGCATTGGGGTTGTTGTCTGCAAGGGAGTGCGCGTCGTTCTCGTCCATCATCCCGAGGCCGTATAACGGGGCTCTGACGTGAATGATCGGTCCCGGTCCGCCGACATCAAATCCCATGCCCATGGGTCCGAAGGCCTCGCCGTAGATGTGGCTCGGCCAGCAGCCGAAGTTTGCCACAGAGGGCGAAGGCTTGTCCAAAGAGATCGGATCCGCCTGACCCGGCGGCGGCGGATCCGCGCAGGCGATCCCGCCGCAAATCAACAGGATAGCTGCCAACAGCGCGATCTTTCGTGACATGATGCTCCTCCTTCTTATGCCTCCGAAGTAAGCGAAACACTCCCTGTCGAACGCGGTTCGCGCCCGGACGTTCGCCGTCCGGAGCGCGTTCGGCGCAGATTCAGGAGAGTACATCGGTTCGCAAGACAGGCGGAATCGAGGGTTTGGTGGGCGACGGATCATGTCACTGCCCACCGCGTTCTTTCTTGTAGAGTGCTGCTTTCCAAGGTCCCGCCTGGAATGAAGCACACAGGTCGCTGGACTTACCAGACTGAAGATTCACGACACTGCATACTTACAGTATTCGTAAGAAAATGTTATCACGCTATGCCCGATGCGTCAAGTGATTTCTCAAAACCCAGCACAAATACCAGGAAACTCTGAGACCAGGCACACACCAGTTCCGTTCTCGGCCAATCTGTGGTAGAATCCAAGCACGGCACCGACCGTTACGGCGGCCCCCGGGTAATACTGCAGGTGATAGAGCATTGGACACTGAGCACAGAGGAACGATACTGACACAGCAGGGATACGACGACATCAGGCGCGAACTCAATCGTCTGCTAACCATCGAGCGTCCCGCCGTCGTGCTACGACTGAAGGAGGCGATGGCTCTCGGCGATCTCGCCGAGAACTTCGACTACCATGATGCAAAGCGCCAACAGGGGCTGATGGAGGCCCGAATCAGGGATCTCAAGCGGATTCTGGATACGGCGACTGTACTCGAGGGCAACGGCCCGATCGAGGAGATAGGCGTCGGCTCCAAGGTGCTGGTCCGAGACGTCGCCGACGGGTTCGAGGACCACTACACCATAGTAGGTCCTCCGGAAGCGGACCCATCCGAGGGAAGAATATCGTACGAATCGAACATGGGAGCCGCACTGCTCGGCCGGAAGGCTGGCGAACGCATCTCCGTCGAGGCGCCCTGCGGGGTGCTGGAGTTCGAGGTCGTCAGTATAGAGTAGCGCGGCCCGGCACAAGTCCCGACGCCCCGTCTCTCCTCGAGGCGGGGCGTCTGCGCGTCTGTCGGATTGCGCGAGAGCGCCTTGCTATTGGGGTTGCGCGGGGGCCGTCGGCGGCTGAACGGGCGCAGGTTCGATGACGGCCGGAGCCACCGGAGGCGCAGGGGCAACTTCCACCGGCGCGGCTGCGGACCCGGCAACGAGGTGTCGGGAGTCCGTATCGAGGAGCATGTCATAGGCGCCGTTCATGAGCCGCGCGAACCCCTGCCGCACCGGGTCGTCGTAGATCGCGGAGGCGCTGTCCGCCGTCTCATTCCAGTTGTAGTATCCGAGCCCGTTCGCGGACATGGCACAGTCGAGGGCGAACGCCGACGCGCGTTCGGCGGACGAATCGCCGTAGAACCGGTATGCGAGTACGACCTTCTTCCGCGCCGTCATCAATGCGTCCTGATCTTTCTTCACCTGGCCCAAGGAAGTGTTCCCCACCGTGCGGATGAACACAATATCCGCGAAATCAACGATCCTGATCTCGTTCGCATTGTTCCACCTGTAAGCAAGCGCATCCGGGTGATCCGCGTTGAACGGGTACGCAACCTCAACAGCGAAGAGCACGTCGCCGTGCTTCCTCCTGACTTCTCTGGCCACGTCCTTCATCGCGTCGCCGATGATCCGGGCGCGGAATGCCGTGTGCTCCTTCACCGCAGCCGGCATGTTGCGCTTGTCCTCGAAAGCGTAGTTGAAGATCGTCTTGTCGCGCGGGTCAATGTCCTCGAAACTCCGATATCCGGTGCCCCACTTCTCGTTCAGTTTGTCCAGGTTGAAGTGCGATGCCTTCATCCACTTGCGGAAGTAGGAGTTGGCATCGTCGTCGAATGAGAGCGGAAGCCCGCGCTCGTCGCGCCAGCCGATCTCGACCATCAGAGCCACTACCGGTCGGTCCTTCCTGCCGTCCCTTATCCGAAGCAGAGCCGGATTGTCCCTGTAACGATCGAGGTAGGCGTTTATGTAGTGCGCGAGGGCCTTCTTGAACTCGCCGTCCCGGAAGTCGCACCCGTCCGGCACCGGCTGCCCGTCCTGGTTCACGGCCTGCTTCAACTCGCGCTGGGAGAACTTCATCAGGCTCTCGCGATCCATGGATTGGAGTTGCAGCCACGGAAGGACTCTCATCCCTTCCTCGCCCGCGAGCCTGTACTCCCGATCCAGCCAGTACCAGTCGCGATTGATCGCCTGGCTGACCTCGTGGTCAACGCAGATCGTATTGAAGCCGAGGTCTTTGATCAGCCGTATGTCCTTGGTGAACGCCACATCGTCGCTCTTCCAGGGTTCCCACCAGTGGCCGAAGAAGTATACTGACTTGAGGGCCTGACCGTCCGTCAGTCGGATCGGCTCCCGGGTACTGACTGTGCCTGCATAGGAGACTGCCGACATCAGGATAGAGAGCACGACGCACAGAGACGCGGACTTTGATATCAGCGACTTCGACATTACTACCTCCTGTTGCGCGGGACGGGATAGACCCCCGGGTTCTGCACTGGAACGCCCGCATTCTAGCATCGCACGGATGGGAGGTCAAGAATCCGCGGCGGGTTTGACAAAGACGGGGGCAAATCGTAGAATTCCGCTGGAATCGAGAGCGATGCAGAGCCGGCGCAGTCCACGGGAAGCCGATATGGAAGAAAGCAGAACTGCTGAGAGGATTGAGGAACTCCGGCAGCAGATCAACTATCACAACCACCGATACTACGTGCTCGATCAGCCCGTGATCTCCGACGCGGAATACGACAAGCTGATGAGAGAACTGCTCGCCATCGAGGCCGAGCATCCCGACCTAGTCACCCCTGATTCACCCACGCAGCGAGTCGGCGCCGCACCCGCGACCGCTTTCGAGTCGTACACGCATCGGCTGCCGATGCTGAGTCTCTCAAACGCATTCGGCGACGACGAACTCCTTGCCTTCGACAGGCGCATCAAGCGGATGCTGGACGTTGAGGAGCAAGGGGATATCGAGTACGTCGCGGAACTCAAGATTGACGGCCTCGCGGTCTCTCTGACCTATGAGAACGGCCGATTCGTCAAGGGCGCGACTCGCGGGGACGGCTTCTCGGGCGAAGATATCACGGCGAACCTGAGGACTGTCAGGGCGATACCGCTTGCAGTACTTGGGAACTCGAAACCCGAGGTCCCGAGTTTGGTCGAGGTCCGGGGCGAGGTGTTCATGCTGCACGAGGAGTTCCGGAGGATCAACCTCGAGCGCGAGGAATCCGGAGAGCAGACCTTCGCGAACCCGCGCAACGCGGCGGCCGGGTCGGTCCGACAACTGGATTCCGCGATCACCGCGAGCAGGAACCTCGACATGTTCGTCTACGGCGCCGGATACCTGGAAGACGGTGGGTTCGACTCTCATTTCGATATGCTGGAGGCCTTCAAGACCTGGGGGTTCAAGGTCAACCCGAACATTCGGCTCTGCAAGAGCATCGAGGACGTTCGGGCGTTCATCGTCGAATGGGGAGAGATGCGCGAGACTCTCGGTTATGACATAGACGGTGTGGTGGTCAAAGTGAACTCCCTGGAACTGCAGGAGCGCCTCGGATTCGTGGCGAGGAGTCCCCGCTGGGCAACCGCGTACAAGTTCCCGGCCACCCAGGAGACGACGGTAGTCCGTGATATTGTCGTAGGCGTCGGACGCACCGGCGCGCTGACGCCGGTCGCGGTCATGGAGCCGGTCGAGGTCGGCGGCGTGACCGTCTCGCGGGCGACGCTGCACAACGAGGACGAAATCCGCCGGAAGGACGTCCGCATCGGAGACACAGTGGTGATCCAGCGCGCGGGCGACGTAATACCCGAGGTGGTCCAGGTCATGCTCGACAAGCGCACCGGCACGGAGCGCGAGTTCGTCATGCCGAGCAAGTGCCCGGTCTGCGGCGGCGACGTGGAGAGGCCCGAAGGAGAGGCAGTTGCGCGGTGCGTGAATATCTCATGTCCGGCGCAGATCAAGGAGCGCGTCCGGCACTTCGCATCCAGGGGTGCGATGGACATCGAGGGCGTCGGCCCGGCGCAGATAGACCAACTCATAGATCGCGAGCTAGTTCGAGATCCGGCCGACCTGTACTACCTGACCATCGAGCAACTGATGACCCTGGACCGCATGGCCGAGAGATCCGCATCGAATGCATACAGCGCCATTCAGGCGAGCAAGAGCCGGCCCCTGGCGCGGCTGATCAACGGCTTGGGCATCAGGCATGTCGGCGAGCAGACATCTCAGGCCCTGGCAGACCGGTTCGGCAGCATCGAGGCTCTGGCGGACTCCTCCGAGGAAGAACTCGCGGGGGTTACCGATGTCGGCCCGGTGGTCGCCTCGAGCGTCGCCCGTTTCTTCCGCGAGCCGGAGAACCGCGAGGTACTCCTCAAGCTGCGCGAGGCGGGCGTCGCGACTCAGTCGGCCGGGCCGATGCAGTCCCGGCCGGGGATCGCCGGCAAGACCTTCGTCTTCACCGGCGCGCTCGAACGGTTCACGAGAGAGGACGCTGAGGAGAAGGTTCGGCGGCTCGGCGGAAAGGCGTCATCGAGCGTCAGCAGGAACACCGACTTCGTCGTCGCCGGGGAGGGCGCAGGATCGAAGCTCGAAAAGGCACGGGAACTGGGAACAACCGTTCTGACGGAGAAGGAGTTCGAGGAGATGGTCTCTTGAGATGGGCGTGCGGAGCACAGAGATGATAGGCCGACACGCTCAGCAGAACATCGGCTGGACACGCGCGGTCTACGCGTGGGGACCCGTCATAGCATACATGACGATCATCTTCTTCGCCTCGGCCCAGCCGGACATGCCGCTCGAAGGCAGGACTTCCCTCTCCGACAAGGCGATTCACGCAGGTGCGTACTTCGGACTGACGATGCTGGCCTACCGGGGGGCACTGATGGTTTCTCTAGGCGCGAAACTCACGGCAGTCGCTCAGGCGATGCTCGTGTCCATGCTGCACGGCCTCTCGGACGAGGCGCACCAGTACTTCGTTCCGGGACGCAACGCGGAGTTGAATGACTGGTTGGCCGACGCGACCGGAACACTCGCGGCGGTATCACTGATCGTTCTGATCGGTAGTATCTTGGGAAACGGAGGGACAACAAGTGTCCGAGGAAGAAAAAGGCTATGAAGTGATTGACAAACGCCGGGTGAGAGCCGACGCGCCGGATTCGGACGGTCCGGCGCCCGAGCCGCCCGATGAATCGCCAGAGATCGAGACGTTCGCAGAGGCCTCGTGCGACGAGACCGTCGAATCAGAGGGTCCCTCGGAGGAGACTCCTCCCGCAATGCCTCCGATAGATGTGTACACGCTCCTGATGTCATTCATCGGCATGCTGGGCGCGCAGGCATGGCAGTGGATGGGGCTTGTGACGGACCCTTCGACCGGAAAGATCGAGAAGGACCTCGTTCAGGCGAAGGTCGCGATTGACTCTATCGCGGCGCTGGCGACACAACTCGACGGCAAGATCTCTGACGCGGACTCCAAGGAGCTTCAGTCTATGCTTAGCGACCTGCGAATCAATTTCGTCCGGCAGAGTTGAGCGCCAGAAGAAAGGACCGATAAGTGTCCGACGACCAACGACGAGAACCGATGCGGACTCTCTGGGCGCCCTGGCGAATGGACTACATCGAGAAGGCGGACGATCTTCCCGGGTGCATATTCTGCGTGAAGCCCGCCGAGGCCAGGGATCGCGAGAACGGCATCCTGTATCGCGGCGAGACGGCGTTCGTCATGATGAACGCGTTCCCGTACAACACCGGCCACGCCATGGTCGCGCCTTACAGACACACCGCCGACCTGAACGAACTCAGCGACGAGGAGATGCTGGAGGTCAACCGCCTGGTAAGGTATGCTATAAACGCAGTCGGAACCGCTATGGGGCCGGACGGTTTCAACCTCGGCGTGAACCTCGGGCGCACTGCCGGCGCCGGGTTTGCGGATCACGTCCACTGGCACATCGTTCCCCGATGGAACGGAGACACCAACTTCATGCCGATAGTCGGCAACACAAAGGTACTGCCCGAGAGCATCGAGGCGACCTACGACAAACTCCTGCGCAGAATGGCCGAGTTGGGGGACCCATAGCATGACGGAAATCGAGGAGAGGCTGGAGGAAGTCAGACAGCAGGCGATCGTCTGCGAGTCCTGCGAGCTCTCGGAGACTCGCACGAACGTGGTCTTCGGAGAGGGCAATCCGAACACGCCGCTGGTGCTCGTCGGCGAGGGCCCCGGAGCAAACGAGGATGCTACGGGGAGGCCGTTCGTAGGACGCGCGGGGCAGCTTCTCGACGAGGTGCTGCGGGAGAACGGGATCACCAGAAAGCACGTCTATATCTGCAACGTCGTGAAGTGCAGGGCGAGTATCCGAGAGGGCGCCAGTGTGCGAAACCGTCCACCCCGCACGGAGGAAGTTACCGCCTGCCTCCCCTGGCTCCGACAGCAACTCGACATCATGAAGCCGCTCGTCATCCTGTGCCTCGGCGCGCCGGCCGCCAATGTGATAATTCACCGCGACTTCCGCATGACCAAGGAACGAGGCATCTGGTTCACCAGCACCTACGCCAGATACGCGATGGCGGCGCTTCACCCCGCGTACGTCCTTCGGCAGCACGGGGCCGAGTTCGAAACTGCGCGGCGACAGTTGTCGGACGACATCGCTTCGGCGCGTCGTAAGGTTATCGAACTGAAGAAGGAACCTAAGGCAGAGCCAAAGGCCGAGCCGCAGAACCTGACACTCTTCTAGAGAGATCACACCTCCATGCCGCTTAACCTCGCTATCACAGACAAGGACGCTCGACGGGTTGAGTTGCCGTGGGCCGATCCGGGCGATGTGTTTGCCGGGTTCGCCGGCCGGACCGGATCGGCGCTCCTCGAGAGCCAGCCCGGCTCCGGCGGGAGGCTCTCGGTGATTTGCGTCAGGCCGCACTCGGTGCTCGAGGGACGGAACGGCGCCGCGACTCTAACCTCTGGCAGCGGCAAGAAGTCGTATGATTCGATCCTCCAGGGACTCCGGTACGCTCTGCGGGAGGTTCCGCCCGGCACGACCGCCGTAGGGTATCTCGGGTACGAGGTTCACGACCACCTCAGAGACGACCCGATCCCCGCGCCTCCTCCGTCCGAGCCGCCGCTGCCCGACTGTTGGATCGGTTTCTACGAATCCGCTCTCGTCTTCGATCATGTGGAGCGGCGACTGACGCGGCACGGTTCGACCGATCCATTCGGACTGACGGACAGCCCCGGCCCGTTCCTCCGACGCGGATGGAGTTCCGGGAGGCCCGCATCCGGCTTCACCAGATCGGAGTACCGCGAGGCGGTCAGCAGGGTCAAGGCATACATCACCGCAGGCGACACGTACCAGGTGAACCTGTCGCAGAGGTACGCGATACCGACTGACGCACCGCCCTGGCAGACTTACCTTGCCCTGCGGGAGAGGAATCCCGCACCCTACGCGGCGTATCTGAACCTTGGAGGTGCGCAGATCGTCAGTTCCTCGCCCGAGTGTTTCCTGACGCTCGACGCGAACACCCGTCGGGTCGAAACGCGGCCCATCAAGGGCACGAGACCCAGGGGCACGACGAGCGGACTCGATCGGCGCCTGGCGGACGAACTGCTCGCCAGTGATAAGGACCGCGCCGAGAACGTGATGATCGTTGACCTGGAGCGAAACGACCTGGGCCGGATATGCGAGTTCGGGACGGTCGCTGTGCCCAACCTGTTCGCGCTGGAGAGCCATCCGACGGTGCACCATCTCGTGTCCACCATCACGGGCAGGCTCCGAGAGGACCGCGACCGGGTGGATCTGCTGGAGGCCTGCTTCCCGGGAGGCTCGATCACCGGCGCGCCGAAGATTCGCGCGATGGAGATCATCGCCGAACTGGAGCCGGTTCGCAGATACGTCTACTGCGGGGCGATCGGCTGCATGGATTGCGACGGCTCGATGAACTTGAGCATCGCGATCCGAACGGCAGTCTTCAAGGACGGTGTCTGCTATCTGCACGTAGGGGGCGGGATAGTGGCGGATTCCGACCCGGATATGGAATACGAGGAGACGCTCGACAAGGGGCGCGCCTTCTTCGAGGTACTGGGATGTCCGCAATGAGCAAGGACCTGGGAACGACCTGGGGCAGCGTTTACGTGGACGGCAGGCTGATGCCGGCGAGCGAGGGAATGGTCTCCGCCTGCAACCGAGGGCTGCTCTACGGCGACGGGATATTCGAGACAGTACGGGTCTACAACGGCATGCCGTTCATGCTGGACGCGCACATTGACCGCATGGCCGGCGGGTGTTCGGTAATCCGCATGACCCCGCCGGAAGCGGACGAGATTCGAGGAGCCGCGCGCCAGGTGCTGGACGCTAACGGGCTGACGGGCGATGCGTACCTGCGGATTACGGTTACGCGAGGAGCAACCGGGTTGATGTGGTATGACCTCGTCCACGACAAGCCCACGCTGATACTGCTGGCCAAGCCGTTTTCTCCACCGGACTTCGGCGATGGCTTGCGAATGACGGTATCGCCTTCGTTCCGCAGCGACGAGCGGAGTCCGCTCAGCCGGATCAAGCACACAGGAATACTCTGGAAGATCCTGCCGAGAAACGAAGCAAAGAGCCGGGGCTTCGATGATTCGCTGCTCCTGAATACTGCCGGGAACGTCTCCGAGGGAACTTCCGCAAACATCTTCTGGGCGAAGGACGACATGCTCTGCACTCCGTCGCTCGAATGCGGCATACTGCCGGGAGTCACGCGCGCGGTGATTGCCGACATCGCCCGAAAACATGGAATAACCGTCTCGGAGGGCGCGTTCCCGTTGGAAAACCTGCTCGCGGCGGATGAGGCATTCCTGACCAGTTCCACGGCGGAACTCTCGCCGATTCGTTCCATTGAGGACAAGGTCTTCGCCACGGGGGCGCCCGGGCCGACTACGATCAGACTGTCCGACCTGTACCGCGAACACGTGCGATCGCTGACTTCCGAGCCGCCGGCTTCCCGAGTCGGCAGGGCATGACATCATATAGAATATCACGGGGAGTATAGGAGATGGCAGACAGGAAACCGCTCGGTGAGATAATCGTGGATATGGGGTTCGCGTCCCGCGATCAGATAATCGAATGCCTGAACATGCAGACGGAGATACATCAGAAGGGGCTAGACAAGGTGCCGATCGGTTCACTCCTTATCAAGACCGGTTACCTGACGACCGGGCAACTCGAAAGGGCCCTCGAGAAACAGACCAGGAACCGGCTCCCCAGTTGACGCCAGTCAGACCCGCGGGCTGCAACTCTCGAGAGTCCGAAGCTTCCGTTGACAGTCTCTGGTCTACGGACTGATCCTCGAACGCATTTCCTTGAGAAGCGCGATGTCGCGCGCGTGGTCATCGTCTGTCTTCATCGGCGTCTCGATGATGATGGTCATCCCGGACATCGCCGGATGGCGCATCACGGCCTCGATCCCGACCATCCCGATCTCCCCCTGCCCTATGTTCGCATGACGGTCCGAGCGCGAGCCGAGGGCGCTCCGGCTGTCGTTGAGGTGCACGACCTTCAAGCGATCCAGCCCGACAAGACCGTCAAACTGGTCCAGGGTGCGCTCCACACCTTCGGAATCGGAGAGATCGAACCCGGCGCCCCACAGATGCGCGGTGTCCAGGCAGACCCCGAGACGATCGTCGAGCGGCGATAGTCCCTGCAGGATGGCGCGCAGGTCCTCGAACCTTCCCCCAAGAAGATCGCCCGCCCCGGCGGCGTTCTCGAGCAGCAGGACCGCCGGCGACTCGACTGATGAGAGGGCCTCTCGGACGGCATTCCGGACTCGCTCCAGGCCGAACTCCTCGCCGAGACCCCGATGGCTTCCGATATGCGTCACCACGAACTCCGCGCCCAGCACGTCCGCCCGAACCAGCGAGTCCGCGAGGGCATGCACTGACCTCCCGTGGATTTCGTCGTCGGGCGATGCGAGGTTGAGGAGATACTGCGTGTGGATCACCGCGGGACGCATAGCGCGCTCGGTCATCCCGGATCGGAACGCGGCCGCGATGTCCGACGGGATCGGACGCGTGTGCCAGGCGCTCGGATTCGCCGCGAAGACCTGGAGCGCCTCACATCCGATCTCGCCGGCACGTTCGACGGCTTCGTCGAGACCCTTTCCGGTGCGGACGTGCGCCCCGATTCTCATGCCCTTGGTTGGATTCGGCAGGGTTCTACTCGTCGTCAATCTCTTCGAGGCCGTCGGGCGCATAGCTGAACGCGTTGGTTTCCTCTCCCCGATAGACCGTCACGAGCATCTCCTCACGCTCGAAACTGGGAAGGTACGAGGACACCACATCGTCGTCAACCATAGCGAGAAGCTCTTCTTCCTCGGAGAGGGAGACGTCCACTTCGAAGATGAACGTGACGTGGATGGTGTAGTGCGCATAGTGCAGATGAAGCTGCCCGACGCGGCGCTCACCCTCCCAGATCACATATATCTCCGAGGCAACGGTGCGAACCACCCGGGACAGCTTGAAAGTATCGGACAACTGAATCGCTCCTTGACGGAAGTTCCCACGAGAAAACGTGACGAGGGTACGCTATGGATTATACGGCTTTGCGGTCATCTCCGCAAGGCTGTTCTCCCCGGTACGGCAGACTAACCAAGCCGCCGAAGCGGGGTGACGGTGCTCGGCCTTCCGTCTGATCAGCCTGGAAGGCCAGCGCTATGCGTTCCGTATCGCTCCCGCACGCCGACGACCTGCGCGACAAGCCCGGCCAGCATCACCACCAGCCCGATGAGAAAGACATACCGCATCTGCAGATCGTTGGCCTTGAAGAGCGATACCAGCGCCGCGCCCGCGAAGGGAGCAGTAGTTCCTCGGACACCCAGCCAGAAGGAGTGGAGCGCCTGATACTGCGATTCCTTTCCCTCATCCGCAAGCCTCAGGATGCTGTTGAAGTAGCTCAGGTCAATCCCCCCGGTGGTAATGCCTGCGATGACCGAGGCGGGCAGAAGCATCCATACGTTGTTCGACCAGAAGTAGATCAGCGGGATGAAGCAGATCAGCAGTACGTTGATCGTAACGGCCTTGAGCGGGCTCCGCAGGTCCACGTACTTGCCCCAGAACAAATAGGAGAGCATCCAGAAGACATTGGTGACATTGGAGAGGACGGCCACCTGGGTCGCCGTGATGCGGAGGCGATCCACCTGATACACGGGAAAGAGCGGCGCGATCAACAGATGGCCGAACCCGAAGATGAAGATCGAGATGGCGAACCAGCGGTAGTTGATGTCGTCGCGCAGTATGAGCATCGTGGACCGCAGGAACTGCCACGTAGGGGTCTTTCTGTTATCCGGATGGCTTGGATCAACATCGGCGGTCCTAATGGTGCTGAAGGCGATGGAGGATCCCACGCCGATCAGTCCCGCGATCGGGAATATGTACCTGAAGTTGTCGCCCGACAGTAGAGGTCCGACCAGCAACGTCGAGAAGAAGGTCATCATCGCCATGCCCACGCGTATGTAAGCCATGATCTGCCCGCGCTGTTCGTCCGGGTAGATCTCCTTCATCACGGCGGCATAGGCGGGGGTGGCTACCGTGGCGACGATCTGGATCACGGATACTATCAGCGCGAATCTGAGCGGAGTGGTCGCAAAGAGCATGAGGAAGAACAGGGCCCGCGCAACGCCGCCGGACCAGACGACGAACGGCTGTTTCTTCCGGCCCTCCATGGCATTGGCGTAGAAGAGCGCGAACATATTGCCGATAAACGGCGCCGCAGTCATAAGCGCGATGAGCGAAACGCTCGCGTGGAGCTTGTCTCTTGCGATGAAGCCTATGAACGGGAAGATGGCTCCGGTGTAGAAACCCACCAGCATGCCGCCGACGGAATCCCTCTTGTATGCGTCTCGAGCGTCGGCCCGCACCGCCTTCGCGAAGAACAACGTCTCAAATCCTTTCAGGAGAGGGACAAGGGAAGAGGGGCAAGGGTACAGAACCAGAGGGCGCCGGTCAGATGCCGCCCCTGCTCCATCCGCTTGCCCCTTACGTTGCATGCCTCATCGGTCGGAGCTAGATGTCGCCGAAGTGCACCTGTCTGGCGCTCTCGATACCGTCCATCTCCTGAATCTGCCGGATCACATCCTCCGACATGACGCCGTCAACGTTGAGCACCATCACGGCGTGCTTGCCGATACCCTCTCGTCCGACGTGCATGCCGCCGATGTTGACGCCCCGGCCGCCGAGAAGCGTACCCACGCGCCCGATGATGCCCGGCTTGTCTATGTGCGTGGTGACAAGCATCGCGCCGCTGGGAACGATATCAATGGAGTGGCCGTCGAGGTGGACGATCCGGATGTCCTTCTTGCCGAAGAGCGTTCCGGCGATCGTGAGAGCGCTCTTGCCGACCTTGGCCTTCACCGAGAGCAGGCTGTTGTAGTCCTCGCAGTCTTTCGTCTTGCTCTCCGTCACGCGGATTCCTCTCGACTCGGCGATCACGGGGGCGTTCACCATGTTGACCTGCTCCGTGAGAATCGGTTGGAAGAGGCCCTTGAGCACCGCGCGGCCGACGGGACCTGTCTCCAGAGAGGAAAGCTCGCCGCAGTACGAGATCTCGATTCCCTCGACCGGGCCGTCCGCCAACTGGGTGAGCATGGCGCCGATCCGCTCGCCGAGTGTGAGGTACGGACTGACCGCCGCCATGACTTCGGCGCTGAGGGCGGGCATATTGACCGCGCTGCGGGCCGGCTTGCCGTTCAGAACGTCCACGATCTGCTCGGAAATGTCTATCGCGACGTTCACCTGCGCCTCCTCGGTGGAAGCGCCGAGGTGCGGGGTCGTGACCGCGTGATCGAGGCTCAGCAGCGGGTTGTCCGCCTCAGGCGGCTCGGAGGAATAAACGTCGAACGCAATGCCCGCGACCTTGCCGGACTTGACGGCGTCGGCGAGCGCGGCCTCGTCAATGATCCCGCCGCGGGCGACGTTGACGATCCGCACGCCGTCTTTCATCATGGCGATCTGCTCGGCGTTGATCGAACCCTTGGTGTCCTTGTTCGCCGGGACGTGAA
Source organism: Armatimonadota bacterium (assembly GCA_017993055.1). Taxonomy (NCBI): domain Bacteria; kingdom Bacillati; phylum Armatimonadota; species Armatimonadota bacterium. The sequence goes on along the minus strand of JAGONM010000002.1, from coordinate 164,395 downwards.
GAGTGATATAGTCGCTCTGCTTCAGCAGGTCCTCGAAGCCGACGAGTTCTATGCCGAGTCTGCCAGCGTATTCCTCGGAGACGAATGGGTCGCAGCCGATGACGTTCATCTCGAAGCTCTTTGCCCTCTTGGCGACCTCGGAGCCGATCTTGCCGAGGCCGAAGACGCCGAGGGTCTTGCCGTAGAGCTCGACGCCGATGAGCGCCTTGCGCGCGGCCTTCCACTCGCCCGCCCGAAGCATCTCATGCCCCTGGGGTACGTTCCTGGACATGGAGAGCATCATCGCCATCGTCAGTTCGGCGGCGGCGATGGTGTTGCCGGCCGGAGAGTTGACGACTATGATGCCCTTCTCCGTCGCGACCGGCACGTCAATGTTGTCTACTCCGACCCCGGCCCGGCCGATGATCTTCAGGTTCTTCGCGGCCTCCAGGACATCGGCTGTGACCTTCGTCTCACTTCTGACCGCGAGAGCATCATACTCACCGATACACGCGATGAGCTGGTCCTTCTCCATCCCGGTCTTGACGTCAACGTCGAAGTGTTTCTGAAGGATTTCGATTCCTTCCTTCGCTATCGGATCGCTAACCAGTACCTTCGGCATAGTCACCCGTCCTTCCGCTGTAAGATCGTGATGCACCGCAAGTCGAAAACGAAGTGCGTGCCTGAATCATACACCAGGCACGCACCCATGTCAACGGTTTCGGGAGGCATGTTGTGATTTTTTTCACAAAGTTTCGTGGGCGCGGGAACGGCCGGAGAGCGCTTAGCCGATGGACGTGATGGGCCGCATTGACGCGTTGAAACCGGAGCAGAACGGCCACGTAGCACTTGCCAACTCACACAAATGCGCGATAATGGCAAGCGTAAGCCACGCTCGACAAGCTTGCTGTCGATCCTTGGAAAGGAGCGCCGACGATGCAGAAGTTCACGCTGGTTCTGATCTTGGCTTCCATCATGGCGATGGGCCTCGCAGGCTCGTCCGATGCCGTGCAGCTTCGACAAGGGTGGTATGCGACTTTTGACTTCGTAACCTTGTATACCTCTGTGTGGAACGGTGACCATGAGGAGGAATGGCTGACCGGTTGGTATCCGACGAGTGCGCTCGTGTCGACCGGGCCAGTACGTGTGGAGGAATCCTATCCGGTATATGGTTTCGGACGCAGAGTTCAGATTGCGGAAAACGTCGACGTTGGCCCCGGAGTTCTCTTCGAGGATTCTGGGGCTTTCGCCTTCAGTGCACCCTACTACCAGCAGGTGCGGTTCAGCTGTGAAACGTCGTATGATGCCGGCAGAATGCAAGTGCAGATATGGCGTACAAGGACGGGGGGGCCGGCCGAGCTACTCTGGAGCCAGACGCAATCCGGTCATGCGCTGGGTCCAGGTCAGATCAATGTACCGGGGAACCTTCTGCCTGGTGACGGTATTGCCTTCCGTGTCACGGCTGTGCCGGAACGCCCTGGACTGATCAGTCTGTTGTTCATGACTAGCATCTTAGCCGTCGGAGTGGCAAGAAGGAACAGGTCATGCAGAGAATAACGATATGCCTAGCCAGCGCATTCCTTATTGCGCTGTGCTCTACTGCCTCCTCGGGTCTTGCGCCGCACAATATAGCAGTAATCGTCAACACGAACCCAAATCTCAACGCTGATCCCGAAGACCTGATAACGATGTCTCAGGCGGTAGGCTATTACTATAGTGCCCAGAGAGGTATTCCGGTAGGCAATATTATCGAAGTCTACTCGGACAAAGAGGAATATGTCCCGGCTGCAACATATCAGGCGCTCGCAGCCCAGATCCGCGCGAAGCTCGTGACCCAATTGGGCGTGGACCCGGACGATCCTGCCAGTGACCCGATCCAGGCGCTGGTTCTGTGCTACGGCGTACCGTTCAAGATCAATGCGCCCGTTCAGGATGATCAGAAATCGGTGGACTCATTCCTTACCCTGCTGTTCAACGAGGACCCGGACCTGGGCCCGTTGACCTTCGCAGGCGCCACAAATCCCTATCTTGGCAAGGACATTGACTTCGCATCCTTCCGGGCTTCCCCGGACAACAGCATCCCCTGCGGCGACGATACCTACAAGATGCGCTACCTTGTCTGCCGTCTGGATGGATATGGCGACGACCCGGCCTGAATACCGGTAGATTTACCTGTTTTCGCCGGCTATCGTTGACGGCAAGCAAGCCGTCAGCTATAATAAAATAGCTTCACCCGGTATTTCCGGCAGCCTCATCGCCGGGAGCGTTTTTCAACACAGTCGAATCCTGGAGAGGAGCGCCGACGATGAAGAAGTTCGCGCTTGTCCTGATTTTGGTTTTCACGATGGCCATCGGCCTCGCACCCTCATCCCACGCCGTGCAGCTCGAGGAGGGGTGGTATGCTGAGTTTGCCTATGTGTGGTTGATGGGATCAGCATACCCAGACCAATACTGGGAGTCTCCGTGGTATGCAACCAGTGCGATCGGCCAGTTCGGCCCGGTAACAGTCGCGGAGAGGTATTCACGAGGGCGAACCGTGACAATAGCTGAAACCTCTGACGTCGCGAGTGGAACTTTGTTCGAGGATTGGGGCACGTACTCATCTTCCGGTCCTTACTATGATAGCATAGACCTGGGCTGGGCAACGAACTATGATGCCCAGAAACTCCAGCTCAGGATCTATACACACCGGCCGGGGCGATCGAACGACGAACTGCTGTGGAGTCAGCTACAATCCGGAGCAGTAGTTGGTGGCGGACCAATATGGCTGAGCTCAACTATTCAACCGGGCGATGACCTTGTGTTTCGGCTTGTTGCCATCCCGGAACCGTCAGGACTTCTGGCTCTCGCATCCGGAGTGCTGATAGCCGCCGGCGTCATCAGAAGGAGGACGCCGCGATGAGACGCTTGCCCAACGCGATTGTTGTGCTCGCAGTGCTGCTGGCTCTCTCATGTTCCCTGGAAGCTGGCATCGCTCCGCACAACGTAGCAGTGATAGTGAACACGGACTCCTTTCTGGGCGGTAAGTCCACTGCTGTTGGTGAATACTACTGCGCGCAGGCAGGCATACCATCGTCGAATCTGATCCGTGTCCAGACTGCGAGGGTCGAGAGTGCAACCCCCTCCGAGTACGCCGAGCTTGCTGAGGATATTCGGAACGCCCTCGTCAACCAGATCGGTGTGGACCCGGAGGATCCGGCGAACGACCCGATCCAGTGCCTGGTGATGTGCTACGGCATACCGTTCAAGATCAATGCGCCCGTTCAGGATGATCAGAAATCGGTGGACTCATTCCTTACCCTGCTGTTCAACGAGGACCCGGACCTGGGCCCGTTGACCTTCGCAGGCGCCACAAATCCCTATCTTGGCAAGGACATTGACTTCGCATCCTTCCGGGCTTCCCCGGACAACAGCATCCCCTGCGGCGAGGATACCTACAAGATGCGCTACCTTGTCTGCCGTCTGGATGGATACACAGACCCGCTGGTGACCGTCACAGGCTACGATGGGCAGATTCCTCAGGACGTGATGGACATGATCGACCGGGCACACGACTCGGCTGGTCAGCGAGGCAGGTTTGTTCACGACTTGCCGTGGACCTGCGATTACCTGCCCGTTGACCACTCGGGCACCGACTGCTCGTGGCTTGATCCCATCCTGGAACCGGATCTCATCATCCATGACTGCGACGCGAGCACGTGCTATGTCAAGACCTTCGCGGATCAACTCGGCGTCATGGCGTACAGCAGCTACGGCATGCATGATACCGACATTCTGGAGAGTACCGAGTGGGGTCGTCCCTATTTCAACTGGAAACCGGGCGCGATATCGGTGATCCAGGAATCATACGGAGGTTCGAGCCTGCGGACCGGCTTGTTCGCATTCTGGGACGATGATAACGTCGAGACCCTGAACACGCCTGTGCTGCGGGTAGACGCGGGGATATACCTGTTTGGCGGCGTGCGCCACGTCGTCCCGCTCCCGAGCTACCGAGTCGGCATATTCGACAAGCACGACGACAGTCCGCTCCGCTGGATGCGCAACGGGCAGTTGTGCGACGTGGAGACGCACGTACCGGCTGGCGGAGTGGCCGAGATAGACCTGAGCGACCAAACGATAGAGTGGCCACAACAGAGCGAAGGTTTCCGGGTACGCGTGTTCTTCCCTACTGACGACAATGGATATCATGATAACGAACCGCTGCTGCGGTATTTCGACTGCGTAGGATCTCGGGACCTGCACATCCTCATGTCGCAGGGCCAGGGTTTGAGGCTGCCGCTGCTGCTCGGCAGACAGAAAGCATCGGAGTATATCCGCGGCGGTTGCACCGGCATTACCGCGGCGGTCTCCGAGCCCGGTGGCGGTTACGTGGATGGCGCGACGACGCTTGCTAGATATGCCAAGGGGTATTCCTGGGCTGAGTCGGCATACATGGCAACAAACCGCCTGGCGTACAAGGCTCTGATAATTGGTGACCCGCTTATGTCGCCCTTCGCTGACTATCTATCTGTCATTACTATGCAACCGACACCCAATGAAGGAGATACCGTCAAGGGCATAGTCCCGCTGGCGATCTCGGTCACACCCGACCTCGGCAGCATTGTCCGCGTTGAGGTTTGCGTCACGGACAGTGCGACGAGCACGCGGAGGCTCATAGGTACCGACACCATCGCGCCTTACGAGGCACGGTGGAACTCCCCCGAGTTGTCGGATGGCAATCCGGTCTATCCCGATGGCGGTTACACCATCGAGGTTGTGGTCTATCAGGATGAACGAGCCGGCGGCAGCGCCAGGATTTCCAAGTCTGTTACGCTCGACAATACCAGCCTGCCGTCGGTCTTGATCACCGCGCCTGACGCTGAGTACGCTATCGTATCCGAGTCAACGCCGGTTCAGGCGCAGCCTGACTGCTTGCCGCCGAAGGTCGAGTTCTGGTTGTTGGGACAGGGCAGTCCGATACTGGCAGGGACCGCGACCATCGCTCCATATCAGTGCGCCATAGCACCCTCGGTAGCCGACAACGGTGCATATGAGCTCCAGGCGGCTGCATACTATTACAGTGAGCACTCCATCTCGTTCAGTCCGCCCCGCAAGGTAGTGTTGGCGAACAACGCACTCGGCATCACCTCGGTTTCTCCGCTGTCCGATGCACTCGACGGCACTGATGTGTTTCTCGTAGGCGTCCCCGTGACATCGGGGACGTCACCTGCAAATGACGGTGGGTTCTATGTGCAGGACTACGATCGCGCCTCGGGGATTATGGTGCAGGCATCGAAGTCGGTATCCAGAGGTAGGGAGGTCGCTATCGGGGGCGTTCTGCACACAGTTGGCGGCGAACGGTATATCGAGGCAACGTATCCGATATGGGATATGGGGCCCGCAGAGATGCCCCGTGCACTCGCGATGGCGACTAGATCGATCGGCGGAATCTCGCCGGAGGGCATCACGGGTGTCTCTTCGGCGAACGGCGTGTACAACACAGGCTTGCTGGTCACGGCGTGCGGTCGGATAACGTGCGATGACTCCGGCTATGCCTATGTTGACGACGGGTGCAGCCTCGTAGATGCCAGTGGCGTCTATGAGCCGATACAGGTTCCTCTCGATGGAGCGCCGATCCCGCAGGCACCGAATCAGGCCAGGGGGCTTCGTGTATACTGCCCGGGTCTGGCTTCCGCACCGGGTGTTGGTGATTATGCGATCGTTACCGGCGTCAGCAGCCTGTATGAGGTCAACGAGGGCTCTTGCCCGATGCTCAGGGTGGAGGACGCTTCGGGTATCGTACTCCGTCGCCAGTACCCCAGAGCGTACGGCGCTTCCACGAGGCTCGTGTGGCCCGACAATTCCGATGTGCCTGTCGGCGCGGCCGTGCGCCTAGTGAATCAGTGCGTCGAGTACACGTCAGCCAGTGAGGTCTGGGTATCTGAGACAGATCCGGCTCACATGTATGCCTGCACTTCCATGGCAGCAACCACCGCCCTGGTGGTCGGCGACTACATCACTGTACTCAGCGACTTTGCCGGTCAGAACCAGTACGGATGGGCTCAGGTAACTCCTACGGCAATCTACCTGACATACAGGTCACAAGCATCAGGGCAGTCCCAGAGTTTCGAACTTCTAGCTCTCGATGATGTATACGTGACTTCGCCGGCTGATTCCCAGCGGGCTCTCTGGAGCGAAATCGACACTGTGCTGTCAAGACCCGTCGGCTCCACCGTCGAGCTGAACGGGGTGATGGTTGTCTCGGTATCTGACGACGGTATGACCTGGGGACTCAAGGATATCGGCGAGCCACTTCCTGAGCAGCCACGGCTAGTACTGCGACTCGACCAGCCGATCCAACGGCTCACGGCACGGTCGTTCGAGATAGACGTGCACGGTGCTACACGCACCACTCTACCCGACGGTCGGTCCGCGATCATCAGCCCTTCAGAAATTCTACTGTACACCGATGCGTCGGGGAAACCTTGCCCTCCAGTGCTGATACAGCGAGGGGTATCCGATATGTCCGACGACTGGCCGTGGAAGCGACGCGTAGCCCCGTAGATTCAGTCGGTGGGCGGTTCACTCGCAGGTATCGCCCAGGCGCATCTCCGGGGCTGAGCGGCGGATGTAAAACGGGACGAGCGAGAAAGGATCGCTCGCCTCCCCGGCCTCGATCTTCTCGACTGCGAGCCTTCCGACCGTAGAGGCCTTGGGGTACGAGAGCCACTCAGGCGCGGCGATAACCCGGCCGCCGAGAGCTTCCGTCAAGGCGGGAAGGTTGGCTCTGAGGGCATCGCCGCAGAAGATGATGGAGCTGCTACCCTCACCCCGGCCCTCTCCCTTCGAGGGAGAGGTGGTGGTGCTGGAAGACCCCTTTCCGCTTGCAGGTAAGGGGGCGGTCCGGGCCATGCTCACGACGTCCTCGATCGGACCTGCCTCGTACCCGGTGAGGCGGTGCACCGCGATGAGGCCGGTGCGGTAGAAGGAGTAGTAGACCTCGCCCTTGCGGACCTTGATGAGCGGGCAGACGAGCGCGCCGGGCAGGTAGTCGAACTGGCGGGCGAGGAGGTCGAGGGTGACGATCCCCGCGATAGGGATGCCGAGGGTCTGCGCGAGCGTCTTCGCAGTGACGACGCCGATCCGAAGCCCGGTGAATGACCCCGGCCCGAGCGAAACACCCACGGCCTGCAGGTCGCTCATCGCCAGCTTGCAGTCCTTCATCAGGTTGACGACGTTTGGCATCAGCCGCTGGGAGAGATCCATGTGGTGCGCGAAGTCGTACTCCCCGAGGATCTCCGCGCCGTCGGTGATCGCGATGCTGCTTATGTCAGTCGTAGTTTCGAGCGAGAGGCAGATCATGAACTCACTGCGATTATAGGCTTACCCGGATGCACAGTCAACATTGCCAATCCACCTCGCGGGTGATAGAATGCGTGCGGACTGCATGTATTGGGCATGATGGGCCTGACGCCGATGAACCTATAAGCAGAGGAGTAACTGCCGTGAAACTGCCCGTGTTCAGCAGGCTGGTTCTTGTCGCTCTCATCTTTTGGATGCCGGTGATGTGCGCCGGTGCGTTCGACTTCTCCAAGCTCGACGATCGCGTTGACCTCGTTCTGGACGGCACCTCGATGGGCGATGCGGCATGGGCGATCGGGCGCGCGGCCGGCGTCAGCATCGCGGCGCCGATCGAGCCGACCGGCCTCATCGCCTCATGGACCCGGGAGACCCTGCGCGAGGTCCTCAACGCTCTCGCCAAGATCAGCGGCCTGAGCTGGTATATAGAGGACACCGTGATCGTGTTCAAACGACCCGTCAAGCTTGAGAATGTCGCCACCCCGCCGAAGGAGAAGCTCACTCCGGAACAAGGAATGACCGCACTGCTCGCGTCGCTGAGCGAGATGCAGCTTTTCTACGTCTCTCGAGGAGCACCTCTTTCCTACGCGGACATGACTCCCGACCAGCAGCAGACTGTGACCGCGATCTTAGCACCGTTTGCCGACGATGTATCCGTTCCGAAGCCCGAGCAGACCGCGGTGTTCTTCCGCGTGATGCCCTACCTGAACATCCCGGCGACCGAAGGCGGCGACGGCCAGGCGCTCCCCCTCGATTCCACGCCGTACGCGAAACTGGCAGCCGAGAGGGAGGTGATTCAGAATGCCGAGTGAGAACGTCGCCAATCAGGCGCATCGTGTGCTGCCGGCGGTGCTGACGGTCCTGGTCGCGCTGGCATCCCTTCCCTCGAATGCGGACCGCAAGGCCGAACTCGACTGGCGGTCCGACCCCATGATGATCAGTCTGGTCACCGTATCCGGAAGGTCCATCTCCCTGCGCGAGATCTGCGCCCAGCTCGACCGGCAGACGTCCGCCGAGTTCAACGTTGACCGGCGGTTCGCCGAGTCCGCCATTTCGATACAGGCCTCCGCAGCACGCCTAGAGACTGTGATGACCTGCGTCGAGGAGGTCACGGGCCTGCAGTGGCGGCTTGTGGACGACATCTTCTTCCTGACGAAGGACGCACGGGGGACGGCGGTCGCCAGATGGGAGGAACGCTATGGCGAGGCCCGGAAGACCGAGATCGCCAGGACCGTGAAGACCGCTGTCAGCGAGTGGCTCTACGACACGATGCCGTTCCCTCCGAGCTTCGATCCCGAGTGGGAGTTGACCCCACTTCAGCGCGAGCAGATCGCCTATGACGGCGCGCTGACTGTCGCTACCATGACTCGTTCCCAACTCGAATGGCTCAACTCTGCGCTGCTCTCGAAGGGTTTCAAGCCGCGCGAGACGTGGATTCCAAGCAACCTGCTAGTGACGCAAGCGCCCCGCCTCGGAATCAGCATGACCGCGGCTATGGTGATTGACTCGCCGAGCGGCAGGTTCATGGTCGAGTCGCCGCTCACCGCGGTCCCGACCGAGCCCGACGACGACCTAACAACCACGGAAATGGGACCTAGAACCGTCACCGTAAACGTAGGCGAACCCACCAAGGAGGCATCGCTACCCGATCACCTGTACGGCATCTGGCTCACTGACGAGAAGCCGGGCGACCTGACCGCGCTGTTCGAGACTGCAAAGGAACGCAACTTCGAGAACGTTTTCGTGCCGGTCATCCGGCGCGGCCAGGCCATCTATCCCAGCAGGGTCCTCACGATCGGAGAGCCCGGATCCGGGGACGAAGACCGTCTGGCGGCGTTGATCCGCAGAGCAGACGAACACGGCATGAAGGTTCACGCCGTCGTGGACGCGACGCTCTGGGGCGATGCATCGCATCCCCCGCCGCCGCCCGCCAGATTCCGCGCGTCGGAGGACCGAAACCTGCTCGACCGAACGTACGCGGAGCAGTCGAAATGGCAGCAGTCGGCATCGGCCGAACTGGGTCCGAGCAACACGGCACCAGAATCGCCGGAGACGGAGGTATACCTTTGTCCGGCATCGTCTCAGACCGCGAGACTGCTTCGGTCAGTAGTGCGGGAGATCGCCTCGAAGTACGACATCTCGGGAGTATGCCTCGACCGGGTCGAGTACCCGAGGAGCGGGCCGTTCGTTGTGAACGGACGCGACATGTCCGTGCCCTTCGGCTACACCGTCGAGGTTCGCAAGGAGATGATCCGCGCGCACCAGGTGGACCCCATTGACGTGGATTCCGAGGGCGCGAGGTCGCCGGAGGACCTCGAGGCGCAGGCGATCTGGGACCGATTCCGCAGAGGAAAGCTGACAGGGTTGATCGGCGAAACGGGCACGGCGCTCAAGGCCATCAAACCGGATGCGGTATTCTCGGTGACGCTCGACTTCGATTCCGACGCTCAGTCGCCGGGACGCTGGGCGCAACTCCCAGGAGTCGGCGCAGTCCTGCCCGAGGTGCGGTTGGGCGCTACGGACCTGGGGCACGTTGCCGAACACCCGGACGTACAGTCGGTGAATGCGCTCTACGCGGCGGCATCCAAGTACGCTGCAGTCGTGCCGCTACTGCGAGATGGCGGCGACATGGCCCGGCTATTGGAACTCATACCGGTGATCAGCCCGCAACAACCCGAGAGAGGATGGATCTTCTACGGAGGTTCGTCGGAACTGGTGAAGACGCTAGAGGCCTTCATGAGTCCCTGACGACGAAGACCGAGCAGGTCGCCTATGCTCGCCCGAAACGTCTGCGGAGATACTGCCACGACACGAGGGCCAAGATCAGCACGAGGACGATGGCGACCGCACGCGGCGTCTCCTCCAGATAGAGGATCGAAAGGATTGCGCCCGTGCCGACCGCGAGCGCGAATATCAGGACTACCAGGAACTCTGTTATCTTGTCCACTTGCATCGGTGGTTCAGGGTGAAGCGTCGGCAACTCCGTCTGCGGGTGAGCCGCTACCCATAGTGCCGGTATGTCGCCCCTTCGCCCGAATCGTCACTTCCTGCTCAACGCGCGGAGGCGCTTCAAGGTGTCCTCCAGCTTATCGAGCTGCTGACCGTATCCTGCCCAGTCACCCTTCCGCTGAAGCTCCTTCGCCCGCTGGTATTCAGCGAACGCTTGCTCTGAGAGCCTGCCCGCATCGGTAGCCGGAGCGGCGGAAGGGGCGCCCGTAGCCGGGGCGGCGGGGCTGCTCGCCGGCTCGGATCGGCCGACTTCCCCTCCGAAGATGCGCGCCAGGGACGCGTCGAGAGTATCCTCCATCGCTATGCGGTCGCCGTACGCGACGATCACACGCCTCAGTTCGGGGATCTTGCTCGTATCCGACTCCAGGTACAGCGGCTCGACGTAGATGAGCGACTTCTCAATCGGGATCACCAGCAGGTTGCCGCGGTTGACTCGCGATCCCTGCTGATTCCACAGGTTCAACTGAGGCGAGATCGCCGGATCCTGGTTGATGCGCGCCTCGATCTGCGCCGGCCCCGATATCCACTTCTCCTTGGGGAAGTGATAGAGAATCATCCGGCCGTAGTCGTCGGGGCCGCATTTCGCCGCCATCCATGCAATCATGTTGTCTTTGTTCGCGGGAGTGAAGGGGAGCATCATCAGAAACTCCTCCTTCTTCTCACCGGGCAATCTGGTAACGACGTAGTAAGGCTCCACCGGCTGCTGTCCCCCACCCGTCTCGACGATCTCGTTCGGTATGTCCCACCGGTCGTTCTTGGCGTAGAACTCCCTTGGATCCTGCATGTGGTAGGTGAGCAGAACGTTCGACTGCGCCAGGAAGAGCTGTTCCGGGTACCGCACGTGCTGCCGCAGATCGGCCGGCATCGAGTCGAGAGGCCTGAACACGCCCGGAAAGATGCGGGCGTATGTCTTCAGCAACGGATCGTCCGCGTCGGCGGTGTAGAAATCTACTGTGCCATGATAGGCGTCCACGACGATCTTGACCGCATTGCGCATATAGTTGACAGGGTAGTTGCCTACTTGATGCGGCCGCGAGTAAGGGTATCTGCTCGAGACGGTATACGCGTCAATCATCCAGTACATCCGGCCGCCCGATATTACGAGGTACGGATCCGGGTCGTACATCAGGAAAGGAAAGATCGTCCTAACGCGCTCGGTGATCTCCCGGCGAAACATGATCCGGCTGTCCTTGGTGAGCGGGTTCGGCAAGATCATGTTGATGTCGGAGAATCGGGTAGAGAAAGCAAGCTTCTTGATGTACGAATCGAGTCGGATGCCGCCGTTGCCGGAATAGTTCGTGTATTTGGGATCGCCGGAGTGCGGATAGTCGAACTCCGCCTGCTTCGTGTTCGAGATGACGTAGTCGTAAGTTCTCTCGCCGAAGTAGATCTGAGGCACTTCAATGCTGATGCCGACGGGCGAGGTCGGAGGTATGCCACTGATGAAGAAGTCGGGAAGGCCCTCCCCGGCGACGCGGTTCACGGGGCTCATGACCGCCCCATAGCCGTGGGTGAACTGCAGGCGTTGATTCTGCCAGGTCGGCTCCGTAACCTTGTTCAACTGCTCGGATGAGAGTTCGCGCGCGGCCAGAGTGACCTGCCGGATCTCTCCGTTGATAGTGTAGCGGTCCACGTCAACGTTGGCGATATCGTATGCCTGCCACAACTCCTGAAGCTGGCCGTAGGTTCTGTTCAGCGGCCTGTAGTCCCAGAGCCGGATGCTGTTGATGGTGGCACGGTTGTTTTCGATGTCCTTCGCGGTCAGGTTGGTGAGCGCCGCAAAATCCTTCGACTCTATCCTGTTCAGATCAAAGGCCTTGCGAGTCGCCTGGATGCTGTGTTTGATATACGGCGACTCCAGCCTGATCTCATCCGGCTTGACCTTGGCAAACTGCACGCCGGCCGGGTATAGCGCACCCATAATGAGAGACCCGCCGACCAGCATCACCAGCGCGGCCGCCGGGAGCATTATGCCTCGGCGGAAGATGTTAATGAGCGCCAGAATCGCGGCCATAACGGCGATGACGATCAACACGTTGTAGGCCGGCAGACGCGCATGGATGTCTGTGTAACCGGCGCCAAAGACGACTCCGCTCGGCGAGTACAGCAGGTTGTATGCGTCGAGCCTGTACCCCCACGCCTTGACGAGCAGCGCTGCGGCGAAGAGCAGGGAGAGGTGGGCCTTGACGTGCGGCGCGAAGGTCGGCATCCCGGCGAGAATCTCTATCGCCCGGTCGAGGTAGTGGACCGCCGCGGTTGCGAGCGCGGTCACAACGACGGTGAACATCAGCCACCCGTAGGCGTACCTGAGGAAGCCGAGTTGAAACACGTAGAAGCCGACGTTACGGCCGAAGATCGGATCGGTATCCAGGAACTTCGTTCCGTTGGCGTACATCTGCCAACTCATCCAGTGAGAGGAGGCTTCAAGGCCGACCAGTACGCTTGCGGCGAGGGCCGCGCCGAAGATCAGAAACGTGAGCCCCTTCCGAGCTATCCTGCCAAACCGGGCGCGGAGGACGTTTCCGTCGTAGTGCTCGAGCACGGGCGGCGCGAGTTTCCGCGCGAGCCAGAGGTTGGTGAACATAATGAGGAAGAAGACGGCGCCCGCGATGAATCCCATCGCCAGCTTTGTCTTGATCGCCGTCCAGAACACCGTCCGGTAGACGACTTCGCCAAACCAGAGCCAGTCGGTGTAGAACCGGGCGATAGAGCCTCCAAAGACGAGGAGCAGAAGAGCGACAACGCCGACGATCGGCCAGAGGCTGCGTTTCATGGTGGGACTCCTTGCCAAACAGAACCCCTCGATCAGAGGCTGCACAATGCTAGCACAGGGCTAATACCGTGTCAAACGCGATACGGGGGACGACCGAAACTCGGCAGTCCCCCGCATCCGAAGACTCACGTGGCACACGGATTATTCGGTCCCGTGCTCCAGGGCGTGAATCAGCCGCTCTAGCCTCTCCCTGCACTGGGACTCCGCTTCTCTGCGGCTGGCCCCCGTGACATCCACTTGCTCATCACCCGGAAGTACGCCATCGTAGATGCGGCCGCGTGCAATCCAGCCGCCCTCCGGCGTCTTCGAGAGCCTGATGTCAACCGGGGTCCCTGCAATGGTCATCGGTGACAATCGCTACACCTCCTCTTTGAGTTGTACGATCCCACTCGGCGATTCGCCAGTCAGACGCCGAGCTTGGCTAACGTCATTATACTATACTTCGGCCGCGGGAACAATACCTGCTTTTCTTGGGGGGCGAACTGCAGAGGACTGGTGAGCCCGGTGCGACTCGAACGCACGACCCACGCCTTAAAAGGGCGTTGCTCTACCGGCTGAGCTACGGGCCCACAGATACGGAATTGTATCACATCCGCATCCAGGATTCAACCGTCGTGTTCATGGCGAACCACGCCGGAGAACCCTCCCGACCCGCCTTAGCTAGTCGGTCGCCGCGGCCAGTTTCTCGTAGGCTGCGGCCTGATCGTCGAATATGTCGAAGGCGCGTTCAAGACCGGTAACTTGAAGCGCACGCTTCACGGGATGCTCTTCCGGAAGTACCAGACCGAGACTCCCAGCCTTGGCGGACAGCGCGATCAGAATGCCGATCAGAGCCGCCAAGCCGACGTGGTCAATCTCGGTTACAGCACCCAAGTCGATGAGAAAGTCGTCCCCGATCGAGAAGCCCTTCTGATCGAAAACCACCTCGGACATCTCCCGAAGCTGCCCAACCGTGTGCTCGTCAAGGCTTCCGGCCAGTCTGGCGGTGTGGATGCCGCGGTTGTTGCCGAGATCGCCGACGATCCACCGGCCTTCCCTGATTCCGTTGATCTCAAGCATGACAGCATGACCTCCCAGGCACACTCCGCAAAGCGCATGAAGCATCTTGTCGGTAGATCATGCCCTTCCAAAATACCTTCTACGCGCGATCGCTCTCTTCCTGCCCCGACACGCTGTCATGCTTCCGTTTGAGCATCAGCCAGTTTTCGTCCCCGGTGTGGACAAGTACATAGTCGCCCGAGAGCCGCTCCCCGCGCAGGACAAACACGAGCTTCTTCTCGTCCCTCTCCTCAAGATCGTACGTGCCTGTATCCCAGATCATCACGGATCCCGCGCCGTACTGGCCCTCTTCTATCTCGCCCTCGAAGTCGATGTACGCCACGGGGTGGTCCTCCGTCTGCACGGCCAGTCGCCGCACGCCTGACTCCTCAGGAGGGCCTTTGGGAACGGCCCAGCTCTTCAGCACGCCGTCCATCTCAAGCCGGAAATCCCAGTGCAGCCTGGACGCATGGTGCTCCTGCACCACAAAACGGCGCAGGCCGGTATCCCGAACCTCCGGCACGGGTTCAGGCGTCTTGTCGAACTGACGCTTCTCCGTATACTCTTTCAGGAAACCCTTTTCGGACATCATATGGCCTCCGCTACCCATGGCACTCATTACTCCGATTGCCCCGTAACAACCTTCAATCCCGTATTTCTGCGGGTACACAATTCCTGCCAAGCGTGATATACTACAGCAGGGTAACTTGCACATAACTTCACGAAAGGTTCCTTCCACCTCATGGGCACAGTTCGCGATATTATGGCCGGGGACGGCGTCTCACTTGGTCCCGAAAACAAGGTAAAGACCGCTATTCTCCTTATGAAGAACCATAATGTCAGCGGGCTGCCGGTCATCGAAGGCGAGCGCATCGTCGGCGTCGTCGAACACATGAACCTTCTCGGCAAGGACAACGACATCCCCATCGAGCACGTGATGGACCGCGAGTTCGTGACCATACCTCCAGAACTGAGCGTCTCCAACGCCGCCGACCTGATGGCCAAGACCGCCGCCGAACGACTGCTCGTGGTTCAGGACGGCCGGCTGATCGGAGTCGTCACCGCCGCCATGCTGCTGCCGGAACTCGGAAAGTCACTCGACGAACTGACGAGACTCCCGAGAGCTGACGCTATGCGAGACTGGGGAATCGCGGCACTCAAGGGCGGCTCGGAGATTACCGTCATATTCGTAGACCTGGACAGGTTCGGCCACTTCAATAAGCAGTACGGACATATCGTCGGCGACAAGGTGCTGAAACACGTTGCCGACGTTCTGCTGGCGAACACCGACGAGGACACGGACATGCTCTGCCGCTACGCAGGCGACGAGTTCGCGATCGTTACCCTGAGAAACCGGGACGACGCCCGCGAACTGGCAGCTCTGCTCGACGGGAAGCTCAGGAACGCCGTCAACCACGAACTCCCCGAGCCGGTTACCGCTTCATTCGGGATTTTCGGCGGCAAGCGCACGAAGGAACGCGAGGACATGCACTATGCGGCCACCCTGGACAACCTGATCAACCTCGCGAGCAAAGCCTGCACCGAAAACAAACCCGGCGCGGCCGCAACGGCAACCCAGGCCGCTCGCGCCGCTGAACGGCCCGCTGCAGCCGCGATCGAGCCCGCATCGGAGCACGATAAGCCGACGGTCGGCACGCGGCTCGAGATCAGATCGCTCAACTTTTCCTGGGAAAGCGGCTCAATCGCCCGGGTGGAAGTGCACCTTGCTCACGGAGACGTCACCGAGTCTCAGGTCTCCGGCGGATTCGCTCTGGGAAACAACGCACTCCGCCTGGTCGGGGAGGCGGTTGCCGGCGCGATACACAAGTTCCTTCCCGAAGGCTACGGCATCGTTGTGGACAGCGTGCATCCGATAAACAGCGGACTGGGGGACGAGGTCGTGCTCGTCGAGGCCGTGTTGGTGACGCCTCAGACCGAGATCAGGCTGACCGGCAGCGCGATCGTGAGGCAGGACAGATACCGCACGACCGCCGCCGCACTCCTCGACGCGGTCAACCGCCAGCTGTCCGGCATCATCTGAGTCCCGCGCACTGACCGTTCATCAAGATATCCTCCGCACAAAAGAACCTCCGAGACACCCCGGCTATCGCAGGAGGAGTCCCGCACACCGCCGCGGAACACATCTTCGTTCGTGTGTAGTCGTTTTCGGCAGAGCAAGCACGGGCGTTAGTGGGGCATACCGGGGTCAACGGTGAGGTCGACCCGTGCCGCGGACTCTACGACCATGCACAGATTCTACGTCCCCCAAAACAGCATCGCGGCGGGTCGAGCATCGTTCTCGCAGGATCAGCAGCGGCAGCTGCGGAACGTACTCCGCATGAAGCCCGGCGACCGCGCGGCGATCTTCGATGGATCCGGACGGGAGTACGGCGTCGAGATCGAACTCGACGAGTCAGGCCGGCCGGCCGCCCGAGTACTGGACACATCTTGCCCTGACACCGAGCCGCGCGTCAGCCTTGCGATCATCCAGAGCCTTCCCAGAAGCGACAAGCTCGATCTTATCCTCCAGAAGTGCACCGAGCTTGGGGCCGCTGAGTTCATTGTAACGACAACCGAACGCTCTGTCGCCAGAATCGCCTCAGACAAGGTGGAAGCGAAGATGGAACGATGGCGGGCAATAGTCAGGGAGGCGGCCGAGCAGTCCGGCAGGGTCCGCCTGCCTTCCGTCGAGAGCGTTCTCGAGTATCGAGAGGCACTGGACCGGACGCTAGGCTCAGGCGCCGTTCTCGTCGCTTGGGAACGGGAACGGGATGTGGAACTGTTTTCGATGCTACCTCGTCTAAGGGGTGAGACTCGGGTCACGATGATAGTCGGACCCGAAGGCGGACTCACGGCCGGGGAAGTCGAAGCGGCAAGAGAGTCCGGGGCGACACCGATATCACTTGGGGCACGAACGCTGAGAACCGAGACGGCCGCGATAGCGGCCTCGGCGATACTGATTTCGGCTCTGGGGTAGCACGTATCGCCGCGGAAATACCGCGAAGGAATCCTCGGTTACAGGGGCAAAAACTTCCTTGACAAAACGATCCGCGTATGCTAGATTGTGCGTGGAATAATTGGTTTTCAGAGGTTTACGCGCACGCCCCGGCGTTTCTCCTGCAGGGGCGTAACCTTTGTCCGACCAAATCCGTTATTGTCATTGGAGCGAAGAGTATCATCGCAGGTTCGGTGATGTACTGCTTCAGGCATCCGCCATCATTTCACACCTTGAAGGAGGAGGTGACTCATGATCAGAGACAGGAAAGGATTCACACTGATCGAACTGCTGGTCGTCATAGCAATCATCGCTATCCTGGCTGCTATACTGTTCCCGGTCTTCGCAGCCGCCAGAGCCAAGGCCCGAGCGAGCAGTTGTATGGCGAATATGGGCCAGCTCTCGAAGTCGATTCTATCGTACGCGGGAGATAACGACGACAAGTTCCCGTGCACCAGATGGCCATCCACCCCGACAGCCGGCGAGAAGAACATCTCTGCCAATGCGGTCGGAGCGACATGGGTCGAACGGATTGACCCTTACGTACAAAAGGGTTCCATCGTCAACGGCCCCGAGGGCTTGATGGGAGGCGTGTTCAACTGCGCCGAACGCGAGAGGAAATGGAAGGTATACAACCTGCCTCCCGACTGGCACAGTTACGGCTATAACTTCCTATATCTCGGACTGCCGATCAACCCTCGCTCGACCGGCGGAGGTCTAACCAATCCGTCGCAGTACGGCTCCTGGCAGTTCAGATCAGCCGCGACCAGGGTATCCCGCCTCGAGAGCAGCTCGGACACGATTCTGCTGGTTGAAGGCAGGTCAATCTGGGCGTTCCCGCCCTATGCGAATACTCCGGTCGGCGACAACACACTTGGGGCACAAATCGCGGAGAACTCCCTGTTCGTCAGCCCCAGGCACAACGACAAGACAAACGTCGCGTTCTGCGACGGGCATGTCAAGGCGTTCGATGCCCAAGACCTCGTTACCAACAACCGCTGGCTGAAGAGCGGCAGCCGCAGAGGCGCGGCCCTCAACAACAAGCTGTGGGATGTTATCAAGGACAAGCCCATATACTACTAGCAGGCGAGGCATCGTCCGCTTGCGCTGATGAGACTAGCGGCAGGAGCAGTCCTTGTGGCCGCTCCTGCCTGACCACCCGATGTGAATCGGAGTGATGGGAGGTAAATCAAAATGGTTCGCAGACAAAGGGGTTTCACCCTTATTGAACTGCTGGTTGTAATCGCAATCATCCTTATACTGGCCGCCATCCTGTTCCCGGTGTTTGCGAAAGTCAGGTCGAAGGCACTGCAGACAACGTGCCTCAACAACCTGAAGCAGCTCGGCATCGCGTGCGAGATGTACCAGAGCGCCTGGGGTGACGTCCTGGTACCGTACGGCGCTCCGTTCGCATGGACACCAAACGGCATGTGGCCTATGCTGCTCAACCCTTACCTGAAGCAGATCACAGCCGATAACATGGCCGTTGCCGGCAATCTCGGCAAGCTGTTCAGATGCCCCGCCGCGCAGGAAGAAGAGATTGCGGGCTGGGCTTTCGAGCGCTCATACGGCATGAACACGTACTGCGGCGGCTGGCAGGCCGTCAACCCGACGCCGGCGCAGGCCATAGTCGTCTCCACCTCCAAAGCCAAGTATCCGTCACAGACGATACGAATCGCAGAAACCGAGTGGAGAGCCGTCGGCGGATCGTTCTTTGCCGCGTTGCCTTCGGCCTACGTTGACAATGATCCGACATGCCACAGATTCGCAACCAGGCACAACGACCAAGGCTGCGTGCTGTGGATTGACGGCCACGTGTCAACCATGACAATGGCGACGTACCTCGCGCCGGCCGGGTACACCCGAGCCTCTGCGGTGTGGCTACGACTGACTGGTCCCAAACCGAACCCTTCGTAGGCACGCATTGCTCGGTTTGTTGAGGGCGGCGGGCATCCTCAGAGATGTCCGTCGCTCAGATTCCTCTAACTCTTACCTGGAGGACACGACGATGCGCAGAACCCAGCGAGGATTCACCCTCATCGAGCTTCTGGTTGTCATCGCCATCATTCTCATTCTGGCGGCGATTCTCTTCCCCGTTTTTGCCAAGGTCAGAGCGAAAGCCCTACAGACTACATGCCTGAACAACATGAAGCAGTTGGGCGTCGCATGCGAGATGTACCAATCCGCATGGGGCGACGTGCTGGTCCCCTGGGGCGCCCCCTTCAATGCCATGACGGGCATATGGTACTCGCTTCTCGACCCCTATCTCAGACAGATTGAAGGCGGAACGTTCAACAATGCCAACCTCGGCAAGATTTTCCGCTGTCCGGCCGCCGCCGAGGAAGAACTGCTCGGATGGGCTTACCAGAGGTCGTACGGCATGAGCAGCCGCGTCGGAGGCTGGCTCAACGCGGGAAACAACCCTATCGTCTACTCGGTGTCAAAGGCGAAATATCCATCCCAGACAGTCCGCATCGCAGAAAGTGACTGGGAGCCCGCCCCCGGACAGGGACAGGGGGGAAGCGCATTCGCGCCGGATCCGACCGTCAATGACGGGCGCAAGTTCCCCGGCAGGCACAACGGCACAGGAAGCGTCCTCTGGATAGACGGCCATGCCAGTTCGATGACGCCGGACCGATACGGTCTTCTGGACAATCAGACTGACAGAGCGGTCTGGCTGAGGCTCACCGGACCGAAGCCAAACCCATAGATAGCTTGGGCGAGTTTGCCGAACGAAGGGACAGCAGGGCCCGCTCCGGGTTGCTGTCCCTTGTCACAAGTGGCACGGCCGTTTCGCACTCGCAGGGCGTCCGACGGTGATGACCTCTTGCCCGCTATCGGTCGAGTCCCTGTGACCGGCCGTTCCCGGAGTCCGTCCTTGTGCCGACCTCCTCGCAAAGGAATTCCGCGTCCTTGGTCGAAACGTACAGAGACAGGCTGCGATGGAACTGGCGCCCGCAACGATTCCTGCGAGACGCCTGTTGGGGGACTATATCCTGATGCGACAGGAGAGGATTACCGACAATCTGGCCCAGTTGCTTGACGTGCTGCCGCCGCCGATCCGCGAATGCCTCGACAAGCAACCGGACCTAGAAGACCTCCTGGAGATCGTGATGGACTTGGGGCGTCCGGCTGAGGCGCGATTTCCGACAAGAACCCTCGAACTCTGCGAGATCGAGATTTCGCCGCAGGACATTGACTGCGTCGTGTCACGAGTCGGCGAGTTCGGCAAGGACAACCGCGCCGGAATCGAGCGAACCCTACACCGCATATCGGCGATACGCAACCGCCAGTCGAAGATCGTCGGCCTGACGTGCCGGATAGGTCGAGCGGTCTACGGCACGATAGACATTATCCGGGACGTTGTCGAGAGCGGCAGGAGCATCCTGCTGCTGGGCCGACCGGGCGTCGGCAAGACCACCAAGCTGCGCGAGGTCGCCCGGGTCCTGAGCGACGAGTTCAGGAAGCGGGTGGTGATCGTCGATACCTCAAACGAGATCGCGGGGGACGGTGACATCCCCCACCCCGCGATCGGCCACGCGCGCCGGATGCAGGTCGCGACACCGGAAATGCAGCACGCCGTGATGATCGAGGCAGTCGAGAACCACATGCCGCAGGTCGTGGTCATTGACGAGATCGGCGTGGAGGCGGAGGCATTTGCCGCGCGGACGATCGCCGAGCGCGGCGTACAGCTCATCGGCACCGCGCACGGAAACTCCCTGGAGAACCTGCTCATGAACCCCACACTATCGGACCTCATCGGAGGAATCCAGGCGGTGACGCTGAGCGACGAGGAGGCCAAGCGGCGGGGTACTCAGAAAACCGTGCTCGAGCGAAAAGCGCCACCGACGTTCGACGCCGTCATCGAGATCATGGACATGGACAAGCTGGCGATCCACCACGACGTGGCGATGGTGGTAGACCGACTGCTCAGGGGATCGCCTCCCAGGCCCGAGATACGAGTCCGCAACCCGGAGGGCGAGGTCGAGGTTCTTCAGCAGGCCGATATCGAGACCAGAACGGTTGAGGAGCTCTCGCTGGACGAGCAACCGATATCAGGGACAAAACCCCTGCCCGCGACAGTGCGTATCTTCCCCTACGGGGTCAGCAGGAACCGACTCGAACGCGCGATACGCGAGATGAAGGTGCCTGCCTACATCACCAAGGACGCGGGAAGCGCCGACGTCGTGATAACCCTCAAAGCGCACTCTCGGAAGGAACCCACAAGGCTGCGCGAGGCATCATCCGGCGATGTCCCGGTCTACGTCGTCAAGAGCAATACTTACACACAGATCGCGAACGTCGTCAGGTCCATCTTCCGCGTGTCCGATTTCGGCGACGAGGATGCCGCACTCTCCCAGGCCAGGACAGCGATCGAACGGATTCTCGACGGCGACGAAGACCATATCGAACTGATGCCTCAGACGAGCTACGTCCGCAGGCTCCAGCACCAGCTTGCAGGAGAGCACGGTCTGGTCTCGGAGAGTATCGGCACGGAGCCGTACCGACACGTACGCATATCGCGACCATAGGAGGACAGCTTGCCGTCCTGCTTCATCACCCTGGAGGGACCGGAAGGCTGCGGGAAGTCCACGCAGGCCCGACTGCTGGCCGACGCCTTACTGGAACGGGGAGTATCGGTCAAGCTCACGAGAGAGCCGGGGGGCGATCCGGTCGGCGAGGAGATCAGAAAGATCCTCCTCGACGGCGCCGACCACTCGGTCGCCGACAGGACGGAGGTCCTGCTCTACGAGGCGGCGCGCGCTCAGCACACCGAGTCCGTGATACGACCGCATCTCGCGCAGGGATGCGTCGTCATCTGCGACCGATTCGCGGATTCCACAGTGGCCTATCAGGGCTACGGAAGCGGAGTTGATCTCGACGTCATCCGCCGACTCAACTCGTTCGCCACCGGCGGACTCGAGCCGGACATGACGTTTCTGCTCGACATTGACACGGAGACCGGACTGAAGCGCCAACAGGAATGGAACAGGATGGAGCGCAAGGCCCTGAACTATCATGAGAGAGTGAGGCAGGGCTTCCTGCGAGAGGCTTCGCTGAACCCCGAGCGCATTACGATACTGGACGCTATGAGTGATATCGAGACGATTCACCAGCAGATCCTCGCCATTGTCGAGCGGAAGCTGGAACTCAGCACACAACCGGGAGGCGAACGATGAAACTGGTCATCACCGTCATACACGATCGAGACAAGAACAGGATTTCGGAAGCGCTCCTTCGCAACAACTTCAAGTTTACCAAGCTGGCGAGCACCGGCGGTTTCCTGAGGGACGGAAACGTCACGTTTCTGATCGGCGTGGAGGCCAAGCGCCTTGACGAACTGGTAGATGTCATCAAGGAGAGCTGCAAGACACGAGAGCAGTACGCGAACTTCGTACCGCCTGATGCGGGCCCCGTCGGGGTGTTCATGCCGAGCCCGGTCAAGGTGCTTGTCGGCGGTGCGGTCATCTTCGTCGTTGACGTGGAGAGGTTCGAGCGGTTCTAGCATGAGGTTCGCCGATATTCATGGGCAGGACGCGGCTGTCCAGGCCCTTAGATCCTCGCTGCACAGGGAATCCGGCACGGTCGGCCTCGCGCATGCGTATCTGTTCGCCGGACCGAAGAGCGTGGGCAAGACCTCGACGGCTCTCGCATTCGCGGCCGCCCTGAACTGCGAAGACCCCGGGCCCGACGGTGACTCCTGCGGCAACTGCCTCTCCTGCATTCGGATCGAGGCAGGCACGGACCTCGACGTGCGGGTGATATGCCCGGAGAAGAACCAGACGCTCATCAAGCAGACGGGCGACATGGTCGCGAATCTCGTATACGCTCCCGTGAACGGCAAACGCCGGGTCTACATCATCGAACAGGCGGACACTCTCAACACTCATGCCGAGAACAGCATCCTGAAGGCTCTTGAGGAGCCTCCGGACTACGCGATCATCATACTGCTCTCCCGAAACCCCAGTTCGCTGCTTCAGACGATCCGCTCCAGGTGCCGGCTGGTCAGATTCCACACCACGAGCGCGTCCGAAATCGAGGCCGTCCTCCGCTTGAGATGCGACCTTCCCGACGAGCAGATCCGGATCATCGCCGCGTCGGCCGAGGGTGCCGTCGGGCGGGCCATAGGCATGGCCGAAGACCCGAGGACGATGGAGGACCGACGGGCGGCACTGGAAGCAGTCAGGTGGTGGGCGGAGTCCCCTCCGATTGCGACTCTGAGGGCGGCGGAGATGCTGCGCAAGATCGCCGAGCCGAGCAAGAGCGAAAAGGAGGAAGGCCTGACATCGGCGCGAAGGCTGCAGGTGCTCCTCGACCACGTGCAATCGTGGTACGCGGATATGCTTTCCATAGCGGTGCGCGGCGATAGCGCCGTCCTCTGCAACGTGGATTTCGCGGATGCTCTGGCCGACCACGCCGCGATGTACTCCCGGAAGCGCATAAGCTCGGGGATCGAGGGGATCATGAGGACGAGGCGGTACCTCGAGGGCAACATCACCGCACAACTCGCGCTCGAGAACATGCTGTTCGGCCTGCGTCCCGATCAGCGCTCCCGAGCCTGACCCAGGAACTCCAGCAGTTCATCTCGACTGAGCGAGCCATCGCGCAGAATCCTCGGCGAATCGGCAGTCAGGTCAATGACGGTCGACGCAACTCCAAGAGGCGATTCGCCGGCATCGAGAATGCACCCTATGCGGCCTCCCAGATACGCGTGCACTTCCTCCGCGTTGAGCGGCGGCGGTTGGCCCGACGGGTTCGCGCTCGGGGCAACGATGGGAGTTCGGGCCGCCCTGAGCAACGCCAGCGCGACGGGATGGGCTGGAACTCGGATGCCGACCGTGCCAGTACCTGCAGTGACAGATTCGGGCAACTCGGATCGAGATCTAAGGACTATGGTAAGCGGTCCGGGCATGAACCGACGAGCGAGTTCGAAGGCGATCTCAGGAATCTCGGCGGCGACTCCCCACAGCCTGTCAACGCCCGCGACCTGGACGGGAAGCGGGTTGTCTGCAGGACGTCCCTTGACTTCGCAGACACGGGCGACGGCGACGGGGTTGAGCGCATCGGCGGCGAGTCCATAGACGGTCTCGGTCGGGAAAGCGACGAGTTCACCACGCCGGATCGCCTCGGCGGCAAATCGAATGGCCTCGGGAGCAGGGTGTTGAGCATCCACCTTCAGAATCGCCGTATCCATTCCGACACCTCCAGTCCGGTCACATATGCCCAAGAACAACCCGCTCGAGGCCCGCATAGTCGTTGACTACCTGCAATTCTTCGTACCCGCTTTCGCGAAACATCTCGCATACATCCTTCGCCTGGTTCGAGCCGACCTCCACCAACAGCCATCCCCCTGGCTGAAGGAACGTCCTCGCCGACGGAATGATGCGCCGGTAGTAGTCAAGTCCGTCCCGGCCTCCGTCGAGCGCGTCCTTCGGTTCGTACAGCGATATCTCAGGCTGAAGGCCGGCAATGTCGGCAGACGGAATGTACGGCGGGTTCGAGACTACGGCATCGAACCGCAGTCCTATGAGGGGCTGGAACAGATCGCCCAGACCTAGATGCACACGATCCGCCACCCGGTGCCGCTCCGCATTCCTTCGGGCCATGTCGAGCGAAACCTGAGTAGTGTCCGTACCGTAGACCTGCGCATTCGGGAGCGAGACGGCGAGGGAAACAGCTATCGCGCCGCTTCCGACACCGATATCGGCGATTGCCCGCTGCGCGCCGCTCAGCACGGCGACGGCGGTCTCGACGAGTCTCTCCGTCTCGGGCCGAGGCACCAGCACGCCGGGTCCGACCTCGAACTCGAGGCCGTAGAACTCGCGGCGGCGCAGAATATAGGCGAGCGGCATTCTCTCGGAGCGCCTATTCAACAGCTCAAGGAAACGGACTCGGTGTTCGCCCGAAGGGACGTACTCCGGGTGGGCAATCACGAAGGTGCGCGACAAGCCGACGGTTTCGGCAAGCAGAAGCTCGGCATCGAGCGCGGGGGTATCTACTCCTGACTTGATGAGCAGCGCGACCGCGTCACTCAGGAGATCGTGGACGGTCGAATCACCCACACTCCCCTCCTCTCAATCTCTAGCTTCCTTCCGCTCCCTTGAGGCGCTCAGCCTGGTCGGCCGCGATGAGGTGATCGAGCATGTCCTGGATGTCGCCCTCCATGAAGGCGTCCATGCTGAAGACGCTGTACCCGATACGATGATCTGTGATGCGACCCTGAGGAAAGTTGTAGGTGCGGATCTTCTCGCTTCGATCGCCGCTACCGACCATGCTCTTGCGGGAAGCGCTGATCTCGGCCTGCTGCTCCCGGATCATTCGCTCGAGCAGCATGGCTCGAAGCATGCGCATCGCCTTCTCCTTGTTCTGGAGCTGGGAGCGCTCGTCCTGACAGCTCACGATGATCCCTGACGGCCTGTGGGTGATCCGAATCGCCGAGTCCGTCTTGTTCACGTGCTGTCCGCCGGCACTCGACGAGCGGAAGGTATCTACCTCGAGATCGTCCGTGTTTATCTCGACTTCAACTTCCTCCGCCTCCGGCATGACGGCAACCGTCGCCGCCGAGGTGTGAATCCGGCCGCCGCTCTCGGTCTCCGGCACCCGCTGAACACGGTGCACGCCGCTCTCGTACTTGAGAACGCTGTATGCTCCCCGACCGTCAACCGCGAGGACGGCTTCCTTGAATCCACCGATACCGGTCTCATTCGCACTCATCAGTTCGGTTTTCCAATGCCGTCGCTCTGCATATCGCATATACATCCGCAGAAGCTCCCCGGCAAAAAGGGCGGCTTCCTCCCCTCCGGTACCGGCTCGAATCTCGATCATGACGCTCCTATCGTCGTTCGGGTCGGTCGGCAGAAGCAGGACCCTCAACCGCTCCTCGATCTTCGACTCCCTCTCCTTGAGTTCATCGAGTTCGGCCTGGGCCATTGCGTGCATCTCCTCGTCGAGCTGTTCGTGCAGGAGTTCCTCGGTATCGAGCTTCTGCTGTCGGACGCTGCTGTACTCCCGATACTTGGTGACGAGTTCCGTCAGGCTCGAGTGCTCCTTGGCCACCTGCTGATACGCCTTTGGATCGTTGAAGACCCCCGGATCACTCATCCTGCGGGTGAGTTCCTCGTATCGCGTTTCGACTTCCTTCAATCGCTCGTACAAGGCGGAATGCCCCCTATAGGTAGTCCGGCCGGTGCCAAGGGCGAGTTCGCTAAACGGTCTCCTGCTGAGGAGCGGACTCGCGCTCCTTCTCGAACACGGCGTTCAGCGCAGCAAGCGCAACCTCTACCTGATCGTCCGACGGCGGGCGAGTCGTAACTCTTTGGAGCAGCAGCCCGGGAGAGAGAAGCGCGTTCAGTACCCTGGACTCCTTGTGCTTCCCGGCGTAGCGGATCGTCTCGTACGCGATTCCGGCTATGACGGGCAGAAACGCCAGCCTGATCGGGACCCTCAGGTACCAGGCCGAGTGCCAGCCCAGGAACATATGGACAATGATGCTCACGACCAGCACGATCAGTATGAAACTCGTTCCACAGCGCTGATGGATGGTGCCGTACTTGTCTATGTTCTCGGCAGTCAGATCCAGCCCGGCCTCGTAAGTGTTTATCACCCTGTGTTCCGCGCCGTGGAACTCGAACACCCTGCGGATGTCCTTCATCATCGAGATCGCTAGGATGTACCCGATGAATATCACGAACTTCACCAGCCCCTCGATAGCATTCAACCAGTAAGGGTTCTTGATCGTGTTCTGAAAGAGTCCGGTGATCAGGTGAGGCAGAACGAAGAAGATTCCGACAGCCAGCGCGAGAGCGAAAACCATCGTACCCCAGACGGCGATGTCATTGATGTTCTGGACGCCGGGCTTCCTGGCCTTGACCTTCCTCGGCTTGCCCGACTTATCGGGCTTCTCAGCCTCGGCCTTCTCGACGTCCTCCATCGCAAGGTTCGCGGAGAACATGAGGGCTTTCATCCCCAAGGCCATCGCATCAATTATCGCCAGAGTGCCGCGAAGGAAGGGCTTGTTCAGCCATTGAAACCTGCCAAGGATCGCATCCACCGATTCCTGACGGACGGTTATCTCGTTGTTCGCGCGGCGGCACGCGACGGCGTAGAACTTCGGGCCGCGCATCATGACACCTTCGATGACCGCCTGTCCGCCGTATGCGGTATTCTCTGACACGTTCCCTCCTATGCAGCGGCCGAGCCTCGGTACAGACCATACTGCGTCGAAGATTGAGATGGAGTCAAAACCGCTAGGACTGATCGTCGTCCGAAGGATGCCCGAGCGGTTCGGCGCGACCACAGGTCATCTCGCCTTCGGAGCAATACCCACGGGATTCGCAGGCCGGCCCCGCGTTAGCAAAGAGAATCGGAGCCGCCTTCCGGACCTCCGCGAGCATCAGGGCCGCAAGCTCCCTGATCTCGTGCTGCGCTCGGGTACACATTCGCAACTCAAAGAAGTTGAGAAGGCTTCGCGCGTTGGCGGTCATGATGATGTTCGTCTCGGCCGCACTCGGCAGGACGTACCTGGCGTCCTCGGCCTCGATCCCGGACGCGAGCAGTTCATCATAGCACTGCCTGCACTGGGCCATAAGCGAATAGTACCGCTCGGCGATATGCTCGTCGGCGGCGACAGCAGGCGGGGCGAAGAACTCAAGGTTCTTCATCGTGACGTAGCGCTGGCTCTGCTGAGAGTAGGAAGCAAGCCGGTGACGCACCAGTTGATGCGAGCAGGCCCGGGATATTCCCTCGATGCCGAGGGTGAACGACGCATGCTCCAGCACGGAGAAATGGCCCAGCCCGAGCACCTTCTCAATCAGCCGAGCCGCTTCTGCATCGTCCATGCGGTCTCGAATGCTCTCGATGCCGGCGGAAGAATAGCACAGCCTTATCGCCGCGGCAACCGTCTTCTCCGGCTGCTGGGTGTGACTGAGCAGCAAGACCCGCAAGACTACTTCTCCGACTTCGGAGCTTCGGAGCCCTTGTCGGCCATCTTGTACTTCTGCAGGAACTTCTCGACGCGTCCCTCGGTGTCCACAATCTTCTGCCGACCGGTAAAGAACGGGTGACACGCGGAGCAAATCTCGACTCTTATATCAGTGGTAGTAGACTGAGTCTCGAAGTTGTTGCCGCACGCGCAATGCACCGTAGCCGGCCCGTATGTTGGATGTATGCCCTTCTTCAAACGAATCTCTCCCTCGTCAGCGATTGCCGGGTTTCAAGGCAGTCCGGCGATGCGATCTGCGCTCCCCGGAAACAAGGTATTATACCACAATGGCGCGCGCATGGCAACCCTCCCTGGGACTCGGACGGCGGTGCGGCCGGCGGTTTCGGGTATGAAGGACTTGTGTCGCTCGGGATTGAACAGATACTCATAGTTGGATCGCGAAGTTGCACCGAAACATGCCGAAGACTGCTCTCATATACAGCCGCGAAATGACCTGCTACGACCTGGGGCGCAATCACCCTCTGAGACCGGAAAGGCTGAGGCTCGTATACGAACTCGTCTCCGCGTGCGGGTTCATCGGCGGCGATTCCGTGCTCGTGCCACCCGAACCAGCCACGCGCGAGGACCTGGAAACCGTGCACCTTCCAGCCTACATTGACGTCGTGAAGGCCCTCAGCGACGGCGACTACAGCCCTGCCAGGACCAGGAGCGGGTTCGGTTCGCTGGACAACCCTCCGTTCCCAGGGATGTACGAGGCGTCTCTGATCTATACCGGTGCATCCGTGCTTGCCGCCGAACTGGTAGCGAGCGGAGAATGCGACCGTGCGTTCAACGTCTCGGGCGGTCTACACCATGCGCTGCCTGACCGCGCCAGCGGCTTCTGCGTGTTCAATGACGCGGCGATCGCGGTCGAGCGTCTCAGACCCAGGTTCAAGCGCATCGCGTACATAGACCTGGACGCGCATCACGGCGACGGCGTGCAATCCATCTTCTACGACACCGACCAAGTTCTGACAATCTCGCTTCACGAGTCCGGCGACTACCTCTTTCCCGGCACGGGCTACCCGAGAGAGATCGGGGTCGGGGCCGGCAAGGGCTGCTCTGTGAACATCCCGTTCACGCCTTCCACGCCCGACGACGTGTACCTCTGGGCCTTCGACCAGATCGTACCGCCACTCATCGAGGCATATCAGCCAGACGCGATAGTGGCCCAACTCGGCGTCGATGCCCACTTCGACGACCCTCTGGCACACCTCATTCTCACGAGCAGCGGTTTCACGTCGCTGGTGGATCGAATCCTCTCATTCGGGCGGCCCGTGGTCGCCCTCGGCGGCGGGGGCTACAATCTTCTGGCGGTCCCCCGACTCTGGACGCTCGCGTACGGCCTCATGGCCGGCCGAGATCTCCCGGACCAGATTCCCGAAGAGTACGCCCGCAAGTACGGCACCGCTCGACTGCACGACACGGTCCGCCCTCCGGTTTCGCGCCACCAGAGGCACAACGTAAGGCCCGACGCGGAGGAGGCGGTGGCCGCGATCAAACGCCTCGTCTTCCCGCTGCACGGCCTGAGTCCTGACTGAACGGCAACCGTCTTGACACTGCTCCGCATCAGCGACTAGAATCTCCGCATGCACGACAAGGACCCGACCTCAAGACGCAGCAACCCACTGCTCGCCCGCGACGTCTCTGAGATAGTACAACGGCTGCCGAAGTACGCCAAGCTCTCGTGGCTGCTAATCCGTGATTCCAGTCTCTCCACAAGGCAGCGCGCGGCGCTGATGGGCGCGCTCGGCTACTCCGTCAGCCCGATTGATGCCATACCGGGCATCATTCCCGTAATCGGCCAGATGGACGACCTAGCGGTGGTCCTTCTCGCCCTTCGTTACATCCTCCGATCCCTCCCGCCGGGCCGCTCGAGCGCACTCCTGGAGCAGTGCGGGCTCGGCCCGGAGACCTTGGACGCCGACCTCGAAACCGTCAAACTCCACGGCCTGCGGGTACTGAAACGCATACGCCTCAGCCTCTCGCTCGGAGCGGCGTTCACGCTCGGCGTGGGCAGGTACGCCGGCAGGGAGATCCGCGACAGCCTGAAGGCCGGCCGCGAGTCCGAGGGGTCTTGACCATTATGGAAACAAGACCAGATTCCGCCGTGACTACGAGAGACCGCATCGTCGGCGAAGACCGAGTCTGGGCTACGGTCTGGTGGCTGTCCTGGCCGACGATGATCACCATGTTCCTGATGACTATGAACGGGATGCTCGACGGCATCTTCGTCGGGCAGCTCGGACCGGCGGCCTTGAGCGGAGTCGGACTCGCCAGCCAGGTCAACATGGTGCTGATGGCGCTGGTCACGGCGGTCGGGGTCGGCACTACCGCGCTCGTGGCACGGTTCATCGGCGCCGGCGAGCCGGAAGAGGCCGAGGAGAGCGTCCGGCAGTCGATCCTGTTGGGCGTGATCGCTTCCATCGTCTCGGGGCTGCTGCTCGTCGGTATCGGGAGGCCGCTACTCAGGTTCATGGGCGCGGAGGGCGATGCGCTCCGTCTCGGACTCAGCTATCTGTATATCCTGATGCTCTCGGTGACGCCCTACTACCTACTGCTGATCCTCACCGGCGTATTTCGCGGCATGGGCGACATGTGGACGCCGCTGATCGTCATGGCGGTCGTGACATCGGTGAGCGTCGGCGGCGACTATCTGCTGATCTTCGGCATAGGACCTCTCCCCCGGCTTGAGGTCGCAGGTGCGGCAATCGCGAACGGAATCTCACGTCTGATGGGCGCGCTGATGCTCTCTGTATACCTGGCGCGGTCCCCGCTTCGCGGATCGCTCATGCGCGGATGGTCGCCGGACTGGGGATGGTTCAGGCGCATCCTGAGCATCGGGCTGCCGGCTGCCGTCCAGGGAGTCCTGCGGACGGGCGCGTCCATGACCTACTACTCGATACTCGGGCTGACCTCTCAGGGCTATCTCGCCATCGCAGCGCTGACGGCGGGGATCAGGACCGAGGCGCTGGCATTCATGCTCGGGTTCGCCTTCAGCACGGCGGCGACCTCGATGGTCGGGCAGAACCTCGGGGCCGATCAACCGAAGCGAGCCACCGCGAGCGCATGGGCGGCCGCGTGGCAGGGCATATGGGTGATGAGCATTGCGGGGGTGATATTCTTCGTGCTGGCCGCGCCGATCGCGGGGCTCTTCACCAATGATGCGGTAGTTCGGTCGCTGATCGTGAGCTACCTGCGGATCAACGCGATCTCCGAGCCGTTCCTCGCGCTCTCAATGATCCTCACGGGCGCGATGCAGGGGGCGGGCGCGACTCGCGTTCCGGCGATTGCGACGATAGCAACACTCTGGTTCGCACGGCTGCCGCTGACCTATTACCTGGCGATCACGCTTCAAATGGGCGCAAACGGGGCGTGGATCGCGATGTCTGCGACGGCTATACTCTCCGGGCTGGTGATGCTGGCGGTCTTCAGGTGCAGCAGGTGGCAGGAGACGGCGGTCTAGGCGTAAAGAAGATGGATGGAGGCGTGGACGAGATTCGAACTCGTGCATAACGGTTTTGCAGACCGCTCCCTTACCACTTGGGTACCACGCCTCATGGAGCGGGAGACGGGATTCGAACCCGCGACAACCTGCTTGGGAAGCAGGTGCTCTACCACTGAACTACTCCCGCATCTGTTGGTGGGCGATGTTGGATTTGAACCAACGACCTCTTCCGTGTGAAGGAAGCGCTCTCCCCCTGAGCCAATCGCCCGTCAGGCCTGGTGGGGATGGAGAGAGTTGAACTCTCATGCCCTTGCGGGCACTTGGCCCTCAACCAAGCGCGTCTGCCATTCCGCCACATCCCCACGTTGGTAACAGGATTGTACCACAGAGCCTGGGGCTTGTCAACGCGGAGTTCGATGCCAATCAGTACCTGATGAAGCTCTTGATATCGTAGCCACGGAGTTGGTCGCGCCCCCTGAGGAAGTCGAGTTCGACGAGGAAAGACAACCCGACCACCAGGCCGCCGAGTTCCTCGATGAGCCGGGCCGACGCCGACGCCGTGCCGCCGGTCGCGAGAAGATCGTCAATGACGAGCGCCCGATGGCCGGGGCGGATGGCATCACGGTGCATCTCGACGGTGTTCGTGCCGTACTCGAGGGCGTACTCGCACTTGACGGTCTGGTGGGGAAGTTTCCCGATCTTGCGGACCGGCACGAAGCCCTTTGCGAGCCTGACCGCCACCGGCGCGCCCAGGATGAAGCCCCGCGACTCGATTCCGACGATCACGTCCGGCTTGGTCTCAGAAGCGTACTCGCTCATCGCGTCCACAACCTCGGCCAGAGCCGCCGGGTCCTGCAGGACGGGCGTGATGTCCTTGAAGATGATACCCGGCTTCGGAAAATCCGGGATGTCCCGGATGAGAGACCACGCGCGCAGGACTTGTGACATATCGTTATCCTTTGAGCGCCCCCGCGGTGAGCCCGGCGGTGATCTGACGCTGGAAGAACATGTACACGATGAGCGTCGGCAGCATCACCATTACGAGCCCCGCGAAGAGCGCGCCCCAGTCCGTCTCGTAGTGCTGAACCATCAGCAGATTGGCGATCCCGAGCGGTAGTGTGCGGAGCTTGCTGTCGGCAATGATGACGAGAGCCAGGGGATACTCGTTCCAGATACCGAAGAAGTTGAATATCCCTGCGGTGATCAGCCCGGGCTTGGCAAGAGGAAGCATGATTCGCCAGAAGGCCGAGAAGTGCGAGCAGCCGTCTATCAGCCCTGCCTCCGCAAGTTCGCCGGGAAGCGTCTTGAAGAAGCCGGTCATGATGAAGACAGTGAACGACAGCGAGTAGGCCACATAGGCGGTGATCAGGCCGAAGTAGTTGTTCCACATGCCCAGGCTTCTGAGCAGCAGGAACAGGGGGACGATGCTCAGGAAGACGGGGAACATCATGCCGCTGACGAAGACCGTGTGCACGGCCCCGCTGCCTGGAAATACGAACCGGGCGAGAGCATAGGCCGCCATCGAGCCGATGAGCAGTATGAAGAACATCGAGACGGCCGTCACGAACACGCTGTTCATGAAGTACTGCCCGATGCCCGCCTCCGTCCATGCTTTCGCGTAGTTCGCCCACTGCGCGGCCGAGGGGGGCGACCAGGGATTCTCGAACAGCTCGATCGAGGTCTTGAGAGACGCCGAGGCGAGCCAGATCATCGGGTAGATGACGATCGCCGCATACAGAAGCAACATCCCGTGGAGCAATACGCTCTTCAGGAGGCCGAATGCCGAGAGTCGGTTCGTCGTTGCGCGTCCTCGCATAGCCTACCGTGGGACTCCTCGCTAGTACTCCACCACTTCCCTCCGCATCAGGCGGATGGAGGTGATCGAGATGATGAATATAAGTATGAATGCGACGACTCCGAGCGCCGTCGCATAGCCGAAGTTGCTCTCCTCGAAGGCCAGACGGTACAGGTAGCTCAGCATCACCTCCGTCTGGTTGTCCGGACCGCCGTCGGTCATGATGAACACCAGTCCGAAGATGTTGAGCGTGTGAATAATCAGGTAGACGATCGCCATCTTCAGGATCTCCCACACCAGCGGGAGAGTCACATGGCGAAATGACTGCCAGTTGCTAGCGCCGTCAATGCACGCGGCCTCATAGAAGGTCTGCGGGATGCTCTGGACACCGGCAAGGAACAGAACGATGTAGAAACCCATCGAGTACCAGATTGTGGTGGCGATCAGCGCGGGAAGGGCCAGGTCCGGCTCGCCGAGCCAACCGGTGGACGCAAACTGCTCGAGGCCGACCAGTTTCAGAAAAGCGTTCAGGATACCCATACGAGGGTGATAGATGAACGACCAGAGAACCGCGACGGCGACTACGGATATTATGTTGGGGAACAGGAAGACCGCGCGATACGTCTCGGAGCCCCGCACCTTCTTGCTCAGCGCAACCGCGATCAACAGAGCAACCGGGATGATGATCACGAGCGCGACGACCATGAAGATCAGGTTGTGCTGAAGGGCCTTCCAGAAGATCGGATCCCGAAAGAGCAATTCGCGGAAATTCTCGAGGCCGACGAACTCTCTGTTCATGGATAGCCCCCGCCATCGGAACATGGCGATATAGAACGCCTGCGCCATCGGGAAGAGGAAGAACCCCGCATAGAGAAGCGCCGCCGGGAGGAGAAACGCGATTATGGTAAGGTGTTTGTCTCGTTTGAGCATGGATACCGCCAGCCGCACCGCTCTGGGACGCGAGCGCACACTATCGGTATTTCCATGCGTGCCGCGCGGTTTCCTCCAGGCCTTCGGCCTGATACATTGTTGCCGCTCATCCGATAATAATGGTAGAATCCGGAAGCAGACTACTGGGACGGCGCGCTTCCCGGAGGGCGATTGCTCATGAGGAAAAAGCAACCTTGGTACAGCTTCTGGCTGATCCTGCCTGCGCTGGTCGTCTTCGCCCCGCTGGGCTTGTTCATGCTGTGGAAGTCACCGCGGAAGTCGCGGGCGAAGGCCGTGCTTACCATTCTTTATGCGTTCTTTCTTACTGCTGGCTTAGTTTGGGCGGTCAAGACCGACTTCTACGGGCGATACATTGACCGCACGCCGCCGCCGGAAGACGTGTTCGACGTGCGTCTCAACTCGCGCAACAGGTATGTGACGCCGGAAGTGATGCCTTTCGAGGGAAGGGTCTTCGCAGCCGTAGTGAAAGAGATGAGGTCGGAGCGTCCAGGCCTTGACGTGGACATGAACCGCGACATCGTAGACGTCGAGTCTCTCGGCACCCACACCAGGGCATTCGAGACGGTCGCCGAACAATACAACCTGGACTCCGACGATGTGCAACGCATCTACCGCAAGGTGGCGTTCCTGCTGGCCGGGAAGGTGAAGTAACCATCGCGGACCTGCCCGGTCACGCGGAGCATCACCAATCCGGATTCACGGGCGCGAGAACACCAGCCTGCAGATCGAACCTCCGTCCGACAGCCGTTCTTCGAACTCGACCGACAGTTCGGTATCGAACTCCGCGGCCCAGACCACCGCTTCACGAAGACAGATTCGGTTGCACACGTCGAGGGCCAGTCCGTCCCTGCCCGACTTCCGCAGCGCTTCCAACCAAGGGCACTCAGTGATCTCGACAACCACACGATCCGCAGAGTTCTCGGCGACCCGGTACGCGTGACCCTCCGAGGCAAACTTCAGTTCGAGGCAGAGAGCCATCTCGGCCAGCGAGTCGCCCTTCAGCTTCAGAATCTCCACTGCCTTCCGCGCCTGAATTTTCGGGACGACTTCCCACACGTGCTCGTCCAGTCTCATGGCGTCATCGTAGCCGTGCGCCTCCTCGACCTTGACGAACCAGAGACCATCCGTGACGAAATACGAACGTCTCAGAAACTCGATCAGCGATCTGTCGTCGAATACAGGCATTCTCGCTCTCCGCGTATTGGCAGGCTACTCAGTTCCGCCGGGTAGTCGCTCATTCGTTCTGCGCGACAGGGCAAGTTCCCTCTCGACACAGCACCCCGCTCGGAACGTCAGGTATTATTACTGATGGGAAATACGGCAAAAATGATGTAGAATGTAGATAAGATCGTGGACTCCCGCCCGACCCGTCCGGAGGCGGCGGAGATGAAGGATATGACCCGAAAACCGAGTTTCGCACCGCTCATCGTCGTCTTGTTCGCGGCATCGTTAGCCCCGGCCTTTGCCTGGAAGTTCGTTTCGATGGCGGACAGCCGCGGAAGCGACAACGGCGTCAATACAGCCGAGTTGACAAAAATTGTAGGCCTTGTCAACCTGGAGAACGCCGATCTGGTCATATTCCAGGGTGATGCAGTGAACGGGTCGAGTTCCGACGCGACGTTGGCGTCCCAGATGGACACATGGCTGAGCGTCATGAATACCCTCAACTGCCCATGGTATTTCGTACCCGGCAATCACGAGGTATCGACCGCAACGTCGGAGAACGTCATACGCGCCAAAGTCAATATGCCGACGAACGGTCCGACCGTATACTCGGAAACCGTGTTCTCATTCGACCACGAGAACGCTCATTTCGTCGGTTTGAACAGCAACCACTACGGTGAGAACCACCGCGTGCAGAGATCGTGGCTGATCACCGACCTCGCGGCCACGCTGAAGCCGCACAGATTCGTCATGGCTCACGAGCCCGCATATCCTGTTGACGGCCACATCGGAAGTTCGCTCGACACATACCCCGCTGAGAGGGACGACTTCTGGAGCATCATGACCAATGCCGGCGTCAGGATGTATTTTACGGGCCACGAGCACCTGTATTCGAGATCGCTGCACGGCAGCATCTACGAGGTGATCAACGGCTCCTGCGGCGCGCCACTCTACGCGGCCCCTCCGGGTGCGATATCGGCCTACCACTACGTGCTGGTTGATATCAGTGGCCTCAGCGTATCATGCCAGGCCAAGAACGATACGGGTGGCGTGCTGGACACATGGTCCTATTCGCTCCCACCGCCTCCTGAGGTAACGATCTCGGCGGTCAAGCAACTACCGGATGGTTCAGCGGTATCCCTGAGCGGTAAGACCGTTACCACCGGCACGAACCAGTTAGCCTCGACGTTCTACATCGAGGAAGCCGACCGATCGTCTGCGATCAAGGTGTATGGATCCGGGCTGTCGGTAGCCGATGGAACGGGCACACTCGTACAAGGGACGCTCGGCACTTCAAACGGCGAACGGGTGATCAACACCCCAACGGTCACTCCCATTGCGCTGCCCTATCCCGTACCCGAGCCTGTAGGGATGCTGAC
The DNA here is from genome assembly GCA_017993055.1 of Armatimonadota bacterium. NCBI lineage: Bacteria > Bacillati > Armatimonadota > Armatimonadota bacterium. The sequence continues at coordinate 127,545 of JAGONM010000002.1, read as the reverse complement.
GAGGGACGTGTCCGGAGGTCCGCTGAACGAGTTTACCCCCGGAGTAAGCGGCAATCCCAATCTGAACAGCACGGGGCTTCTGGTTCGAGTGTGGGGAATCGTGACTCACGTCAACACCACGCTGAAATACTTCTACATGGATGACGGGTGCGGCCTGCAGGACGGTTCGGGACAGACTGGTTTGCAGGTGTACTGCGGCGGACGTCCGGCTGGAAGTGACATAACGCTGCCTGCGCTGAACTCCATAGTACGAGTGACCGGGATTGCATCGAGCAGAACTGCGGGTGCGAACATAATACCGGCGCTGCGCCCCCGGAGCCAGTCGGATATCTCGGTGTATGCCCCTTAGCGCCCTGCTTGAGTAGGAGGGACTGCTTCCACACGAGGCTGCCTCTCAGTAGTACTTCAGATCCGACTGCTTGCGCACTCGAACGACCGGCACCGTGGCGGAACCGTCGAAACTCAGCGTACTGATGCCCGTGACCAAGGCGTACTTGCCGACCGTGGGCTTCGAGAGACCCGGGCAGAGAATCTTCAACGGTTGGGAAGAACCGTCAGCCAAGAGAAAGTGATCCGCTCCCAGGTTCGTGACCTTGCCGTAGACCCTCACAAGCAATCCTACGTTGTTGAGGCCGACCCTGCCCGAAACACCGGGCACTTCGCCCACCGAAGCGCCGCCCACCGATCCGTTGGGCAGCGCGAGCGGTCCCGGCACAGTGCCGCTGCCTGCCGGAGTGACCGTAGGTCGGAGCACCGCGCGTTCCCCGTCGGCAATCCCGACATGCCCGTACACCGTCACTCTGCCGCCTTCCTCCGCCTGAATACCGCTTCCCGCGCCGGTGCGAACCTGGATGCCAGCGCTTCTGTCCGGGCTCTCGATGTAGAACCTGTCTGAGAACTGACTGAGCCCGGCACTCACCACCTGCGCAGGGAGCTTGACTGGAGTGCCGGCGGGCTGAATCCTGGCGGTACCGATGTCTGTATAGAGCGCCACCAGATCAATCGCGGCCGAAACATCGAGTTTGCCTGCACCCCAACATTCGTTCGGCACCTGCCCGGTGAACAGATCGCCGCGGGCGGTTGAGATAACGGCGTTCTTGACGTCGGAAGCCGTTGCAGTCGGGTCGCGCTGCAGGCAGAGGGCGGCCGCTCCGGTCATGTGCGGAGAAGCCATGCTGGTGCCTCCCTGAACGAGATGAACGCCGTCCTCCACAATATTGTCCGGGTTAGCTGCGAAGTTCGTGGATAAACTGCATGCGATCCTGGTGCTGGGGACACACAGCTCCGGCCTTTGACGACCATCCCGGGTCGGCCCGGCCCCGGTCGCGGTGTAGAACGCGCCAAGGCTGCCCATCCAGCCCTGAAGTGTGCCGTTTGGATTCGTCCATTGTGTTTTGGTCTGGTAACCACCGACTGCGATCACGGAGTTGGATGTGCTCGGCACCGTGCAGGAACCCGCGTTAGTCCCGTATGACGACCAGAAGACATTCTGTCCGGCCTCTATCCAAGCATCGCACTTGCCCCCGGAGACGATAGTCCTGCCGATTGCGGTGACGGACCAGGCCCCGGACACGGCGTTCTGTACTACGACCATACACTCGCGGTCCCCATTGTACGGGTACACACCTCCGGAAGCGTTGTCAATCCAGATGCCCCCGTCGGGCGTAGACTGGTAGCCGCCGGTGGTCTGACCCGTCTGCCTCGTCACGCTGTAACCGTTCGGAGTGGTCACACTGAGGTCAATAGAGTCCTCACCCTCGTACCAGATATCCATATAGAATGGATTCGAGCGCGTCGCGGAGACGCCCAAGCCGGCGGTCACCTGGGCGTTCTTCGCGGGCAACGTCCATACTGCGTGGACGTACCGGGTGGGATCGGTAGTGCCGCTGTTGCCGGTGGCGGTACAGACGACGACTCCGGGACCGACGATCTGGTCTATCGCACGCTCAACCGGGTCGGTCCCATCATGGGCGCCCATATGTGTGCCGATGCTCAGGTTGATAGCACAGGGCTTGCCCAGGGAGGCGGCCTTGCTTTTAATATAGTTCATGCCATCAATGATGGCCACGTCAGTCAGAGTGCACTTCACGACAACCAGGTCGGCTTCCGGAGCCATGCCCACGTAACGGTACGCCGGCCATCCGTTGCCTGTAGCGGAGCCGTTCCCTGCAGCGATGCCTGCAACGGATGTCCCGTGGCCTCCCGTATCTACCTGGGTACAGAGGCCAGCATTGATCTGCACCTTGGTCCACTCAGTGCCGTAGTTGTAGGGAGCCGGATGATTTGCCCCGGACACGCCGGTTGTCTGATCCCATAGGAAGAGAATGCGGCTCCCGCCTCGAGCATCTCGGAAGTCCGCGTGATTGACGTCGATCCCGAGGTCCACAACGCCGACAACGACGCCCTTGCCGGTGTAGCCACTCCAGTTTGGAGGAATGCCCCAACGGATGTCGGAGGTTCGCGTGTCCGGCACGCTGAGGTTCAGCATCGGCTGGAACCGCCTTCCGAGCCGCATGTACTTCATGCCGGGCAGCGAAGCAACCGCATCGAGTCGGTCCAAGGGGACGGTGGCGGTGATCAGTGAGTCCAAGTGGGTTCGCGTCGTCACTCCAAGCGCACGAAGTTCCCGGACATCGCCGGAGAAGTCGAGTACAACGCCAAGGTCGTCTTCTGCAATGTCGGGGGCATTGAATCCGTGGACGAACGTGTCCCTCTCCGACGTCGTCATCGCGGATGCGAAGCGCAGCATCGGGTCGGCGCAGGCGAGAGGGAAGTCTGCTGATCCGGAGAACGCAGCCTCAGCCCCTGCCAGCAATAGGATACATGCCAGAAGTATTGATCGAAGACGGTGTTTCATGACCGAGCAAGTGTCTGCTGGCAGGGCAGATCGCTAGTACAAGCTATGTCCTATGTACCCAGGGATTCGCTCAGTGACAACATTGCGGGCGAAAATCAGGTAAATTTACCTGGTTCTCGCGAGAACTGGCCGAGGACGGAGGTAGAGCCAGGACTACGGATGCGGCACGCGGAGATCGATCAGCCACTCGTCCGCGATCTTCTTGCCGAGGAGAAAGAACTTCCGGTCGGGGTGCCACAAGACGAAGTTGCCCTTGCGATTCGTCACGCTCGGATAGACGCCTATGTCGAGGCGGTTCAGCGGACCGATGCCCTGACCGCCGTTGTCCATAAGCTGCTTCGATTCGCTGAACCAGATCGGCTGCTCGGCTCCCGGACGGAACTCGCCTAGAGCGACAAACGCGGGGTGGCGGTTGAAGTGAGTTTCCTCGGCGGCATGCCCGTCTACGCGACCATCGTTGTTGTGATGCAGCAGAATGTACCGACCCGGCGAATACTCGTAGATAGGGCAGCAGCAGAGAGGCTGCAGGACGGGAAGCCCGTGATCCCTGCGGAGGAGCGGCCTCGGAGCGCACCACGTCTTGCCGTCGTCGTCGGAGAGGCTGTACCAGACGCAGCCTGCCATCGTGCGCATCGTGCAGAAGAGCCGTGTGTCGGGCAGGCGCACCAGGCTAGGCTCCTGGGCGATACTCAGCAGCGGATTCGTGTAGTGCGGCACCCGGAGCGCATCATCTCCCCAGGCAGAACAGGTAATCTTGATGTCTTTCGGCTCGGGATTCGAGTCTATGTTCTCGAAGCGCATGAACTCCACGACCGTCTCCCAAGCAGTCCATGACTTGTTGTGAGGGGGAGTGCGTACCGCCTTGCTGACCCAGCGAGAGAAGCCGGTGAACCACCTGCCCTTCAGATCCTTGATCGGCTTCTGCCACACGATCCAGTTGCTCGGCACGGAGGGATCGGTGTGGTCGTGAGGGCTGCGCTTCATGGGAATCGTCTGAGGCTGGGACCACGACATGCCCATGTCGTCGCTGTAGAGGCAGTCCATCGTACCGGTGTGCTGGTGGACGACGTCGTCAATGCCCTGGTACTGGTTGTAGATAACGTAGATCCGCCCGGACGTGGAGGTGATCGGAAAGCCCCAACTCGACATATGCCCGTCGCCGGGCTTCTTCGGACCGACGAGACGCTTCGGCGGCGTCCAGGTCTTGCCCTCATCGTCCGAGCGGGCGAAGACGATGCGGTGATCCCCTGCTCCCTCATAGCTGCTCTGCGTCCAGACGCACATCAGCGAGCCGTCCGGGCCGTCGAACACGAGGAAGTGCTCGTTGCCGGTGTCGAAGGTCGAACCGTCGAGGCTGCCCGGCACGTAGACAACGTAATCGGACCCCGAGCGCAGGATCTCGCGGTCCAGAATGGCCTTGGTGTCGTTCATGATCGTTACACCCTTTTCCTCGGCGCGCGTTCCAGACGCCGCCACGAGTGCGGCGGAAGCGCCGATGAGGAAATCGCGCCTGCTGCACGTCGGTTTCATCTCGCGGCCCGAAGGGCACGCCCGTAGATCTCTATCGGCGGATCTCCATGGCTCCTGACGTACTCCGCGTCCATGAAGACCGCGAAGGTCGTCACGCTTCTGATGCCCCGTTCCGCGTACGCGGACAAATCCTCCTTGAGCAGACTCTCGTCGAACGGAAGCCGGACGGCCGGTTTCTTCCATGACGAGAAGAGGGAGACGTCGAGCCAGTACTCAAGCACGTGGGCATCGGAGGCGGAGAAAACCTTCAGGTTGGCATCCAGCGCGTCACGGTCCGGGCTGTTCGATGGATCGGAGAGCGGTGCCTTGTAACTTCGAGTGAAGGGCGCGAACTCCAGGAAGATCCCGGGGCATGGCTTGACCTTCACAGGCGCGCTCAAGGTCCGCGTATATGCCAGATGCGCCAGGCTAGCCTTGCTGTCGAGCTTCCTGATCTCCCGCAGCATTCTGTTCTCAACGATCAAGGCCTGCTCGCTGTCCGAGAACTCGCGGCATTTCGGACATCGGCATCCGGGCAGGCCGTCGTCGGACCACAGGAAGTAGCGGTGGGTCGTCGGTCTCAGCAACCGGCAGATCCTCACCGCATTGCGGCAGACGATCGCCAGCGCCCGCTCCGAATGTACACAGAGGTTGCCTTCCCGCACCCGCCGGCCGTCGTCATCCATGCGGAACAGGCTGGGAGATTCGTCGTACAGCGATCGCGGGAGCAGTTCGAACATCGCGTGCATCTCATACTCGACTTCGATACCCAGCTTCCGGCATTGCGCCAGGAACGACTTGCCCGAACTCGTGCCGACGAAACTGACCAACCACGATGGCGCCCCGCCCAGCGCAATCACCGTGAGCCCGGCTCGCGCTGCTCGCTCCGGCCAGTCGAGCGTCAGATCGTCCGGCGATATCACCACTCCGCGAGTCTCAAACCGCATCGTATCCCTCCCTTGTGCCGGGCCAGCCGGGGACAGACCCATGACCAAGCCTGCCGAGGCGCCTCCAGCCAGCTTCACGAACTCCCGGCGTGTCATCATCTGGAATCGCCTCACGCCCCCGCGATGCGCGGCATCCGCGTCGGCTCATCCTGGAGAGCCGCCTGCAAGAACCTCAGGAACAGTTCCGACTTGATGCCGGCATACGACGGATCATTCCACCGGTTGCGGACCTCGCCCGGATCTTCCTGGAGATCGAACAACTCGCCGTAGTCCTTGTCGCGGTAGACGGTGATCTTGTATCGCTCGTCCACGTAGGTGCGCAGGTGAACGAGCGTCGGCTCGTGGCGGTTCTCGACGATGATGTGCTCCCGTGGAGCCTTCTCCCGGCCGCACCATGCGTCGAACTGGTTGACGCCGGTCATGAAGCCGGGGACTTCGATGCCCGCCACTCCGAGGGCGGTCGGCGCGAAGTCCACCAGGCTCTGGAGGTCGGAGCAGACGGCGTTCTGGGCCACATGGCCGGGATACCAGACGATCATCGGCACACGAATCATGTCCTCGTAGTGGAATGCACCCTTCGCTCGAAGACCGTGCTGACCGAGGAAGTGGCCGTGGTCGGTGCTGAAGACGATCATCGTGTTGTCGGCGATTCCCAGGCGGTCGAGCGACTCGAAGATGCGGCCGATGTGGTGATCCATCAGGCTGATCATGCCGTAGTAGATCGCCATGTCCTTCTTCAGAGCATCTTCGCTGATCAGATGAGAGTGGAAGCCGTGCGCCCCAAAGGTCTCCTTGTACATAGAGAAGTCGGGCTTGGCCTCCTGCGTCTTGCCGAAGTGCGGCGGATTCAGATCGTGCTCGCCGGGCGTGAGCCTGCCGGGAACCATGTCGGCGGGATCGTACATCGAGGCCCACGGCTCGGGCACGAGATACGGCGGATGAGGATCCTGGAAGCTGCTCCACAGGAAGAAGGGCCTGTCCTCCTGCGTGCACTTCTCCATGTATGCTATCGAGCGATCGGCTGTCCATCGGGAGTAATGAAACTCCTCGGGCAGGTCCCAGCTATGCTCGCGCTTCGGTTCGTTCTCCGGCCACTTCCAGAAGTAGTCCCGCCAGTTCTTGAGGCCCTGTTCCTCCATCCAGATAGCGTAGTGCTGGCCGGCGTGAGATTCGTCCGCATGATTCCGGGCGGTCTCGACATGCTGGAACCCGTACCACGGGCCGTGGAACTTGCGCCAGAAGTCGAGGTCGCGCAGGATCGGCTGGCACTCGATTGACTCGCTGCCGGGCTGGGACTTGAGCGGCTGGAAGTGCGCCTTGCCGATGAGACCGGTCGCGTATCCATTCCGCTGGAAGATACCGCCGACGGTCGGGACATCCTCCGGGAGCTTGCATCCGATCGTCCACGCGCCGTGCTGCGAGGGATAGACTCCCGTTATAAGGGTCGCCCGGGTCGGCGTGCAGACGGGATTCGGACAGTAGGCGCGGTCGAACCGCGTGCCCTCGTAGCACAATCGGTTGAGCGCGGGCGTCTTGATCCTGGGATTGGTGACGCCGAGCGTGTCGTAGTGCTGCTGGTCACTGGTGATCAGAAGTATGTTCGGGCGCTTGTCGGACATTCGTTCCTCCCGGATGCGGTCAACGCTACAGGTTGCATGGGAGCGCCTCGTGCCGCCAGCCACGGTCTTGTCAGCGGCACAAGGCACTCCCATGGTATCAAATCATCGCTTTCTAAGTCGCGGTTTCTGATTGTCCCGAGTCATCTTCTCGGGGAGGACACGGACGGCGGTGCCGGACCTGTTTGAGAAGTAGAGGCTCGACTCCGAGAGTTTGAACGCATGCCCGTCCGCCCAGAACGCATAGAAGTCGGGATGAGCGTCGAGCACGCGGCGTACGTAATGGTGGTTCATTTCGCTGTTCGGGGTCAGGTTGCGGATCTTGCGCCACGTCCTGCCCTGATCGCTCGACTTCCACATACCCACCTCGCCGCCGGTGCTCCAAGGCTGCGGTCCGACCGTCGGAGCAATCACTCGCCAGGAGCCGTCGGCCTCGACGTAGAGCGAGCCCATGTCGTAGTTGTGGTCGGTCTTCGTCACCTCACTGTAGTCCCAATCCACGCCAGTCCAATGAGCGGTCATCATGACGCGCTCGCCGAACGCGGGGCCGGACTCATATCCCTTGCTGAGGTTGTAGAAGATGATCGGGTTGCCCTCTCTGTCGTAGTTGACGTCGTTGATGTAGACGAGCCAGCCCTCTTTCTGGTAGTCGCGGACGAGGGCGCCGTTCACGTGATCGCTCAAGGGAATATCGAGCTTCTTGCCCGCTGCGTCCGCCCAGGTGGCGCCGAAGTCGCGTGTCTCCATGTAGTAGAGGTTCGTTCGCGCGTTCAAACCGCCGACCGGAGGGTGCCAGTTGAACGATGTGCCGACCTTGTTCCCCCACTTCCAGCTCGACTGGTAGTGTCCGTCGAAGCCGGCATATTTCTGATCGGGCGTCCAGGTGATGCCGTCCTTGCTGGTGCTCACATACAGCTCCCGACCGCGGGTGTACTTGGTGAATATGAACACGAACCCGAAGTCGTCGAAGTACCAGATCTGCGGATATGAGAACTCGCGCTGCATGACGAGTTCGAAACCGTCTATCGAGTACGGCGACTTGCTCTTGTAGATGAACCCGTCCTTGCCGCCGTGAGAGGCACAGAATACCCAGAGGTATCCATCCTTGTCGATGGTCAGCGCAGGATTGTGGTGAGCGTCATCGGTGCCTTTCTCCCGGATCAGGGTCGGCTTCGGTACGGTCCCGGTGTTGTGATCGTAGTAGGAGACCATCTCGAGCAGCCGGTTGGTCTGGTCGATCGGTTTCGAGCCGCCGTAGACGAAGAACGTCTTGTTGACTTCGGGAACGTAGACGGCAATCGGGACGTGGTTCGCGGTGTATGTGCCGAGTCCGCCGCTGTATTTCCACACATACTCGTCGTTCGAGGCCTGATTGGCGTACCAGATTCCCCGGTAGCCGTCCTCCTTGCGGACCGAGGCATCCTGGGCGGCGACGGAAGACAATACGAGACCGACAAGACAGAGGGCCAACAAGATGCGTTCCATGGGGCGAGACAATCCTTTCTTACTTCCCAATCTGCTTCCTGAACCTGTAGATGACGGAATCCCTGGTGGACTCCATCATATCGAGCATCTCGGCGCGCATAGTGGCGATCTGCTCCTTGTACTTCCGATCGGCGATCAGGTTCTTCCGCTCGCCGGGATCGGACTCCAGGTCGTAGAACTCCTCGGGCACGCGGCGGAGGAAGAAATCGGCCCGCTCCTTGATCTTGGGGTCGGCGGAGGCGACCATCGCCTTCCACGCGAGTCCGCCCATCGGCTCGTTCTGGAACTGAGTCTTCCCGTCCGACCAGGCGTTGTACAGATAGCTGTACCTCTTCGTCCGCACGCAGCGCATCGGGAACTCCTTCTTCGCCGATGTCTCGAAGAGGAACGTGAAGACCTTGTCGTGCCCGGCTTCCTTCTGCCCCTTCAGCAACGGGAGGTATGAGCGGCCGTCCATGCCCGCGACTTGCTTGATCCCAGCGATATCGAGCACCGTCGGCATGAAGTCGATCCCCGACACGAGGTCGTCATCGTTCCGCCCGGGCTTGATCTTCCCCGGCCAGCGGACGATCAGCGGTGTCTGAGTGCTCACCCGGTAGCAATTCGTCTTGGCGAAGGGCTCAGAGATGCCGTTGTCGCTGAGGAAGAAGACGACGGTGTTCTCCTCCAGGCTGCTCTCCCTGAGGGCGCGCAGGACCTGGCCGACGATCTCGTCGCAGCGGTGGACAGAGGTGTAGTACTGCGCCATCTCCTTGCGCACGTCCGGCAGATCGGGCAGGAAGTCGGGGATGGCGATCTCCTCCGGCTTGTAGGTCCGAGATGCGCCCGGGAATCCGGCGATCTTGCGCTTCTCCGCGGTGGCACCCTCACCTGCGCTTCCTGCGAATGGACGATGCGGGTCCTGGGAGTTCGCCATCATGAAGAACGGCTTGCCCTCGGCCTTCGCGCGCTCAAAGAACTGCTTCGAGGACTTGTAGTAGAGATCGGGATCGCGACCCTGACCCAACTCCTTGGCGTCGGCGACGAAGTCCCACATGAAGCATTCCTGCGGGCGCAGATGACCGACCTTCGCCATAATCCCGTTCAGGTAGCCGGCCTTGTTCAGCGCCTGCTGGAGGGTCGGCACCTCGGGGTTGATAGGCTCGAACCCCATCGCTCCGTTCCCGTGAGGGAATCGCCCGGTCATGAGCACGGACCGGCAGGGTTGGCAGACGGCGGAGGTGACGTGCGCCTGGGTGAAGAGCACACCTTGCTTCGCGAGGGCATCGAGGTTCGGCGTGATGTTCGTGACCTTGCAGCCGGTCGCGCCGAGGGAATGGTAGTCCATGTCGTCGGCGGTGATCAGCAGTATGTTGGGGCGAGACTCGGCGGAGATATAGGGCGACAATGCAAGGCTCGCAGCCGACGCTCCCAATCCTGCCAGGAAGCAGCGGCGCGTGTATCCGTTGGTCATATGTCCCACTCCCAAGGTCAACGGACAATGCCGTAGTGCGTTCGTAGTAACACAAGACTAACACCGGAGGGGAGTGATGTCAAGCATCATGGAGGGCATGCGTACCGGCTGGGCGAACAGAAGATATAGAGTCGGACTAGGAGGAACACATGCGGACACTATTCCTGATACCGGCGGCGGTGATCCTGGCAGCGTTGACGTCATCGGCATCGCCCGCGGAGGACAGACCCATGCTCGAAGGCATATTCAGCGTGAAGGACTTCGGCGCGAGGGCCGACGGCACGACCGACGACACCGCACCGATCCAGGCGGCGATGGACTCGGCATCGAAACTCGGCGGCAGGGTATACCTCCCGCCCGGGAAGTACCTGGTCAAGGGGAGCCTCAACGTCCCCGCGGGCGTTCACGTCGAGGGAGCAGCCAACGCGCCCCAGTACAGTGAGCCGCTCAAAGGATCGATCATCCTCGCGACCGGGGGGCGCGACAAGGAGGACGCCCCCGCCCTCTTCGAGATGGTCGACTGCACATCGGTAAGCGGCGTCACCGTATACTACCCCGAGCAGAAAGTGACCGACATCCGCCCCTACTCCTGGACCTTCCACCTCAAGGGGATCGACAACACCGTCGAGAATGTGACGCTCGTCAACAGCTACAACGGCATCAAGGTCGGGCCCGAGCCGAACGTCCGCCACCGCATCCGGAGCGTATACGGATGCGTTCTCCGCCGGGGGATTTTCGTTGACGCCTGCACGGACATCGGGCGGATAGACAACGTGCAGTTCCACGGCCACTGGTGGTGGGCGGGCGAGGTCGGCGGCAACGCGGAGATCGTCAACAAGTATATGATAGACAACTGCGAGGCGTTCATCTTCGGGCGAACCGACTGGGAATATGTGAACAATACGTTCGTCTTCCCGGTGAATATCGGCTACAGGTTCATTCGGACCACGAGCGGCGCGTGCAACGGGCAGTTCACCGGGATCGGCGCCGACTGGGCACAGAGGTGCATCGTCGTCGAGGAGATCCAGAACATGGGGCTGCTGATCACCGGTGGGCAGTTCGTAGCGTTTGCTGGCGAGAACCCGATCCAGATCGAGATCCCGCCGACCTGCAAGGGCTCGGTGCGGCTCGTCAACTGCTCGTTCTGGGGGCCGGCGGTGCAGAACGTCGTCTCGCACAACCAAAACTTCACGTCGCTCTCCGACTGCTACCTGAGCAGCCCGCACGGGGCGCTCAAACCGCTCGTCGAGGCGGATGCGGGACGCCTCCAGGTTCGCGGATGCAGTTTCGAGGGCGGCCCGCGAACCGACATCCTGCTCGGCAAGGGATTGAAGTACGCCATCATCTCCGAGAACAACGGCGAACTCGGGGTGAAGGTGGAGAACGAGATCGGCGACAAGGCAATCGTCGTCAACAACGAGCCGAAGGATTAGGAGTCCAGGAGCAAAGGAGCAATGGGAATGGGACATGGAGTGCTGATCCTCGTCATGGTTCTGCTGGCCACGTTGGCGGCGAAAGCTGATGAAACGCCGATGGTGCCGGTGGGACTCGACGCGTATCGGATGTGGGAGCGGTGGCCGTACCAGCGGATCGGCGTACGGGCCTACATGCGCAGTACCTACGATCGGACGGGCGGGAATCGGTCGGCCGACGCGAGCCATTTCCTGTATCAGCTCGCCGATGACTTCAGCGTAACTCTCGATACCGTCGGGCCGGGTATCCTCTACTTCGCGCGGTACAATCACTGGCACGGAAGCCCCTGGCATTACGAGGTGGACGGCGGCGACCACATCGTCAGGGAGTCGAGCACCGCAGACCCGACGAAGCCGCTCGAGGGCTCGGTCTTCCTCCCCGAGAAGCTCTTCCCCAACCCGTTGACGTGGACCTGGGCGACGACCAAAGGCGCGGACCTGATGTGGGTCCCGATCCCGTTCGAGGATTCGTTCCGCATGGCGTACACCCGAACGCGGTACGGCACCGGCTACTACCTTTATCACCTCTTCGATCCCGGCGCGAACCTCTCGCAGCCGATCAAGTCGTGGGACGGCAAGACGCCCCCGTCGAAGGACGTGCTCGACCTGATCTCGAGGTCGGGAAACGACCCCGATCCGGTTACCCGCTATGCAGGGACATCGCGGACTACCTCGATACCGAAGGGCAAGACCCTTACCCTCATTGAGTTGACCGGTCCGAGTATGATCCGCGAACTGCAGTTCTCCGCACCGAAAGAGCACGCACTTGCGCTCTCGGACGTAAGGCTCAAGATCACCTGGGACGGCAGGGAACACCCGTCAGTCGATGCCCCCCTCGCCCTCTTCTTCGGCGCAGGAACGTTCTACAACCGCGACGACAACGAGTACCTGGTCAAGGGATTCCCGATGAACGTGCGGTTCGACGCCGAGCGAATCCACATGGCGTGCTACTTCCCGATGCCGTTCTTCAAGTCGGCGAAGATAGAGCTAGCGGGCATTGAGTCGGCGGATATCCTCGACGTCCGCTGGAAGGTGCGTTTCGAGCCGTACAGCGATCCGCCGAACCACGTCGGCTACTTCCATGCGACCTACGGCGACCACCCCACCCCGGAGCTTGGGAGAGACATGGTCTTCCTTGATACGACGAAGGTCGAGGGCGGCGGTGACTGGTCGGGAAGCTTCGTCGGCACGAGCTTCATCTTCACGCACCGTGGAGTGCTTAATACCCTCGAGGGCGATCCCCGATTCTTCTTCGACGACAGTCGGACTCCCCAGGCACAGGGCACGGGCAGCGAGGAATGGGGAGGCGGCGGCGACTACTGGGGCGGCCGGACGATGACCCTTCCGCTCGCGGGCCATCCGGTCGGCGCTCGGAAGCCCGAAGAGGCGAAGTGCCCGGAAGACCTGATCCACTCGGAGTACCGGTTCCTTCTGGCCGACCTCTTCCCGTTCGGTAAGAACGCGCGCATTCAGTTCGAGCACGGAGCGTTGAACGACTCGAAGGAGCACTACAAGAGCGTCGTATACTGGTACGGGCTGCCGAGTGCCTCGCTCATCAAGACGGATGAGATGGACATCGGCGACATGGAGAGCGAGAGAGCGCACGAGTACTCGTCGCCTGATACGTCCGCGCCGGTGGAAGTCACCTCTCGATATGAATGGGGGCCGGATACGCTGGATGGCAAGGAGATCTACCCCGCGGAGACGGATATTGGCCGCGTCACGAAGGGGACTTCGGAGTTCACGCTGAAGCTGGTGCCGGAGAACAAGGGCGTGCTCCTCCGCCGGAAGCTCGATTACTCGTACCCGAACCAGCGGGCGGAGGTCTACGTCTCGGAGTTCGGCAAGTCGGACTGGATGCGCGCGGGGACATGGTATCTCGCGGGCTCGAACACCTGCGTCTACTCCGACGCGAAGGGCGAACTCGGCGCGACGGAGCACAACGTTATCGAGTCGAACCGGCGCTTCCGCGACGATGAGTTCATCATCCCTAGGAAGCTTACCGAGGGGAAGTCGGCAGTCCGGGTGCGGGTGCAGTTCACGCCGGTGGAGACGCCGCTCTTCGCGGGCCATCCACTCCCGGAACTCGCATGGAGCGAGATGCGATATACGGCGTATTGCTGGGTGATGCCGAAGTGGGGGAACGCAGAAGTCAGGAGTCAGAATGAAACCGACCAGGAGAGAGTTCATGAAGATAGCAGGAGTGGGACTGGCGGCGCTGTCAACGGGCGCTCTCGCGGCTGAGGAAGCACCATCCGGCAAGAAGCCCAACATCCTGTTCCTGATGACCGATCAGCACCGATGGGACTGCATCGGCTGCGCAGGGAACAAGGTCATCAAGACGCCGAACCTCGACCGGATCGCCAGGGAAGGCGCGATGTTTACGAACGCGTACAGCACTACTCCGACCTGCATCCCCGCGCGAGCGGCGCTCTTGACCGGCCAGTCGCCGTGGCACCACGGCCAGATCGGCTTCGGGCAGGTTGCCGAGCGCTATCCCTTCGAGATGCCGCGCGCGCTTAACGACGCGGGGTACTACACGTTCGTCATCGGCAAGTGCCACTATCACCCGCAGCGGAACCTGCACGGCTTCCAGGGAGGGCTGCTCGATGAGTCGGGCCGCGCGCAGCCGGGATTCATCAGCGACTATCGGCAGTGGTTCAAGGAGAAGGCCCCCGATCTCGATCCCGACTCGACCGGCATCGGCTGGAACGATTATCGCTCGGGGAAGTACGCCCTGCCCGAGGACCTCCACCCCACTCGCTGGACCGGGGATACGGCTGTGGACTGGATCGAGAAGTACGACCGGCACGAGCCGTTCATGCTCAAGGTCTCGTTCGCCCGACCTCACAGCCCCTACGACCCGCCAAAACGGTTCTGGGACATGTACGACGAGGACGACATGCCGGAGCCCTATGTCGGCGACTGGGCCGGGGAGTACGCGCAGGGCGACCCGAAGAACTTCACTTCGTGGCACGGCGAATTCGGCGTCGCGCAGGCGAAAAAGTCGCGGCGCGGCTACTACGGCTCGGTCACGTTCATAGACGAGCAGGTCGGCCGCATCCTCGAGGCGCTCGGAAAGAAGGGCACGCTGGAGAATACTCTGATCATCTGGACCGGCGATCACGGCGACATGCTCGGCGACCACCATCACTGGCGGAAGTCGTATCCATATGAGGGATCGGCGCACGTCCCGATGCTCGTCCGCTGGGGCAGAGACATGGCAATCCATGCCAGACGCGGTCAGAGGATCGGCCAGGTAGTCGAACTGAGAGACGTCCTGCCGACGTTTCTCGATGCGGCGGGAGCGCCGATCCCCGAGAGCGTTGACGGCGACAGCATGCTCAAGCTGATCAGAGGCGAAACATCCGGCTGGCGGGAGTACGTCGACATCGAGCACGACGTCTGCTACAGCAACGAGAACAACTGGGCCGGCCTGACCGACGGGCGCTGGAAGTACATCTTCCACGCCTTCGACGGCAGTGAGCAGCTCTTCGACTTGGAGAATGATCGGGGCGAGCTTCACGATCTGGCAGCCGATCCGGACTACGCCAAGACGGTGAGGTACTGGCGGCGCGAGTTGGTGAAGCACTTCTCTGAGCGCGACGAGCGGTTCGTGAAGGACGGGGAACTGCAGATCCGCAAGGAGAAGGTCATGTACACCCCGAACTATCCCGGCAAGCCGGGCCCTAAGATGTAAACAGTGAAGAATGGAAATGCTCCCAGGCCACTGAATGTGCTGATACTCTGCCCCGATCAGTTGCGGGCCGACTACCTGACGTGCTACGGCCATCCGACAGTCGGCACGGCGAACATTGATCGCCTGGCCGCGGAGGGAGTCCGGCTCGACCGGGCGTACTGCGCGGCTCCCTTGTGCGGGCCGAGCAGGATCAGCTTCGTCACGTCCACTCGCATGTCGGAGCACGGACATCGGAACTACGGCTCGACGGTAGACTACGCGGTCCCGAACCTCGTACGCTCGCTCAAGGAATCGGGCCATCGAACCGCCATGTTCGGCAAGAACCACTGCTTCAGCAGCGGGCAACTGCCGGAAATATGGGACGAGTTACATGAAGCCTGCGCCGGGAATTATGACGACCATCCCCGGTACAAGCGTTCGTTTGACGCGTTCCCCATGGAGCCGGATTACCACCTCAACCTGACCGGCGCGCTGGCGGACGAGGCAGTCGGATTCCTTCGGAAGACCAATGAGCCGTTCCTGCTCTGGGTGAACTGGCAGGACCCCCACCCCGCGTTCACCTGCCCGGAGCCGTACTTCTCCATGTTCGATCGCGACGAGATCGAGATTCCCCCGATGTACCGCGAAGGCGGCGGAACCGGGAAACCCCGGCGGCTCACGAACTGGCAGGCCAACAGCCGGGCGTCCGAGGCGACGGATGATGAGATCAGGCGGGCGATCGCGGCGTACATGGGGCAGATCAGGTACATAGACGATGCGGTGGGGAAGATACTCGATGCGCTTGCCGAGACGGGACACGACAAGGATACGCTGGTGGTATTCATGTCAGATCACGGGGAACTGCTGGGTAACCAAGGCGCGTTTCACAAGATCGGCGTCTTCTACGAGCCGCTGACTCGGATTCCCTTCATAATGCGTCACCCGGACGGACTGTACCGGGGCACTTTCAAGGGCCTGGTCGAGGAAATAGACCTCGCGCCGACGATCCTCGAGGCCTGCGGGATCGAGCGGCCGCCGACGTTCGTCGGGGAATCGCTCCATGAGCGGCTGGCCGAGAAGAGGCTCAATGAAGGACGGGAGACGGTGCTCGTCGAGGCCGGGATGCAGGCCCCGACGTGGCCCGGTCCGTTTGGCGAGCACCAGAAGGCGCCGTTCATGCCGAACAACTTCGGCCCGGGCGCCATGCTGTCCGACGGCAGATACAAGCTTTCCGTCTACTCTGATGACGCCTGCGAGTTGTATGATCTTGGTACCGACCCCGACGAACTGCACAACCGGTTTGAGGATTCTTCCCTGAGTGACGTAGGTGAGCGGCTGACCCTGGAGCTATGCAGGAGGCTGCTCGGAGTTGGAGTGAGGGATGTCGGTCTCCGCTGGCCGGGGCCGGGCGGGGACCCGCGCGAGATGCCACTGGAGGTTGCCGCACGACATAACCTGTAGGGGCGAAGCATTAGCCCATCGGTGAGCACCGAGTGCCCG
The DNA here is from genome assembly GCA_017993055.1 of Armatimonadota bacterium. Lineage (NCBI taxonomy): Bacteria > Bacillati > Armatimonadota > Armatimonadota bacterium. Next base: position 111,027 of record JAGONM010000002.1, on the reverse strand, counting down.
AATCGCATCGCCAATGCTTCGCCCGGATTCGAGTACGATTACGATTAGGAATACGAGCAGGAGCAGCACATGCCGAAGGATATTCTCGTCCTGATGACAGACCAGCACCGGTTCGACTGGATCGGCGTTCCGCACGTCCGAACGCCGGCGCTCGATTCGCTCGCCGCCCAGGGACTAACACTCGACCGATGCTACACCACCTCCCCGATATGCATGCCGGCACGGGCCTCGTTCCTCACCGGCATGTACCCGCACAACTTCGGCATGTGGGACAATATCGGCCGGCTGCCGGACACGGGCGACTCCTGCCTGCACGCCCTGAAGGAAGCAGGATACCGCACGTGCCACGTCGGGAAGAGCCATCTCTATCCGCACGGCGGCAGCAAGGACCTCCGCTCGGAGGAGCCCTACATGCGTGCGTTGGGATGGGACGACATCCGGGAGTGCACCGGGCCGCTCTCGACGCAGACCACCAGGTCCATCCTCACGGACTTCTTCGAGGCCAACGGCATCCTCGATCTCTTCCTCGAAGACTACCGCAGGCGCAAGGAAGTCGGCTGGGACCTCGCGCATTGGCCTTCCCCGCTCCCGGACGGCAAACATGCCGACGACTTCATCGGCATGCAGGCGGTCGAGTACATCGCGTCGTCCGACCGATCCCAGCCGCTGTATCTGTTCGTCGGGATCGGCGGCCCACACAATCCGTGGGACCCGCCGCAGCGCTTCGACACGTATCCGCCGGAGGGCATGCCGCCTCCCCTGCCCCGCGATCCCGCGCCCGAATGGCTCAGCGGACCGGCGCTCGAGTTCCATCAGAAGCTTATGGGCCATCATATGGACACGACTCCCGAGCAGTTCGCGCGCCTCCGAGCCCTCTACTCGGCGAAGGTCGAGCATGTGGATACGGTCATGGGTCGCGTCCTGGAAGCATGGTACGGGACCAGGGGAGAGGATTCGTGGGTGCTCTTCTGGAGCGATCACGGCGAGATGGCAGGCGACAAAGGCAGGTGCCACAAGGAGACATTCTTTGAGTCTTCGGCTCATGTGCCGGCGATCATTCGTCCGCCCGGAGGGGTCCCTGCACCCATGAAATCCGACAGCCTCGTGTCGCTCACCGATCTGACGGCCACGCTGCTCGATGCCGCCGGATGCGAGCCTCGAGCCAACGTCTTCGGGCGGGCGGTCCATCCAGCGCTCGACGGATCGGCGGTCGGATCCTCGGTAGTCGTCAGCGAGATTTTTGACCGCGCCATGATCTCCGACGGCCGATGGAAGATGACAGTGAACACCCGCAATGACGTGCTCCAGCTATTTGACCTGGCCGAGGATCCGACCGAATCGCTGAACCTCGCGGGGCGGCCGGACACAATCGGAGAGGTCCGGCGCTTGAGACACGAACTGCTCGACTTCAGACTTCGGACCGACGACCGCCAGTTCCGCGAGGTAAACGGCTGATCTTCGTCGAATGGTCATTCTGAGCGAAGCGAAGGATCTCGCGGCAATCTCGGATTTCTTCGCTTCGCTCAGAATGACAGGCCGTACCGTTATCTGCTTCTTGGAGGACTATCTATGGCAATCGTTCCGTGCAACATGCTGTCTTCGCTCACGACGGCCAGGGATTTCAGTGTCGGACGTGTGAGCAGCTACGACGTATCCGGGCGCAATGCCGATGCCTGGCGCATCGAGCCGGGAGAGGCGAAGGTGCTTGCCGAGATTGACGGCCCGGGCGCTATCAGCCACATCTGGTTCACCATCGCATCGCCTGATCCGCTCTACCTGCGGAAGCTCATCCTGCGGATGTACTGGGACGGCGAGAAGACGCCGTCGGTCGAGACGCCGGTCGGCGACTTCTTCGGGCTCGGCCATGCGCGGACGTACTCCTACCAGTGCGCGCCGTTCAATACGAGCTGCTTCGAGCAGTGCGTAGTCGGCGGCGGAGTGGCGATGAACTGCTGGTTCCAGATGCCGTTCCGCAAACACGCACGCGTCGAGATCGTCAACGAGCAGACCGAGCCGGTGCACGCATTCTATTTCTACATCGACTACCAGAAGCACCAGTCGCTGGGAGACGACACACTCTACTTCCACGCGAAGTGGCGCAGGGAGAACCCGTGCGACGGCTGGACCGGCGAGGGCAGCGTCTGGGCCTCACAAGCGTTCCACCAGCGCCACAAAGGTCCCGAGGGCATCAACCTCAGCGACAAGGACAACTACCTGATCCTCGAAGCCGAGGGGATCGGGCACTACGTCGGCGTGAACTTCTCCATCGATCACACTCAGAAGGGCTGGTGGGGTGAGGGCGACGACATGATCTTCATCGACCGCGACGGGGAGCGTCAGTGGCCGCCGGACATGCACGGCACGGGGAGCGAGGACTACCTTGCCCAGGCGTGGGGAATGCAGCAGAACGCGTTCCTCTACAACGGTCAGGCTTGGAGCGAACTCGATCAGGGCTGGAACGAGTGGGGCAAGGTATGCGTCTACCGCTATCACATCCTCGACCCGGTGCCGTTCAAAAAGAACATCCGCGTCTCGATCGAGCACGGGCATGCGAACGACCGGAGCGACGACTGGTCCTCGACGACCTACTGGTATCAGACCGAGCCGCACAAGGAGTTCACGAAGATGCTCCCGGTCGAGCTGAGACTGCCCAACCCGTAGAACACGGAAGCACGGAAGGATGCCGGAAGACAGGGAGAAACTGACAGGGAGAGAGTTGAATGAACATCATACTGCTGGTCTTCGATTCGCTGAGGAAGGACTGCGTAGGGTGCTACGGGGAGCCGCCCTGGGGCAAGGTCCAGACGCCACATCTGGACGCGCTGGCCGGGGAATCGCTCGTGGTGGACGCGATGTACCCCGAGTCGCTCCCCACTCTTCCGACCCGGCGCGCGCTCTACACGGGCAGGCGGGTCTACCCGTTCCACCTCGGCGACTTCCGGCTCAAGGGCGACTTCGTCGGCGCGCCGGGATGGGGCCCGATACCGGAGGATCAACCGACCCTTGCGGAAGTCCTGAATGAGAACGGTTACCGGACCGCGATGATCTCCGACGTCTACCATCAGTTCAAGCCGTCGAAGAACTATTGGCGGGGCTTCGATCAGTGGATGTTCCTTCGCGGTCAGGAGACGGACAAGTACCGGAGCGGCCCCGAACCGACCGACGAAGAGCTGTATCGGTGGCTTCCGAAGGAGTTTCACAACGAGTACCGGACCCCGTTCATCCGTCAGTGCGTCAAGAACATGTACGGCCGCGACAAGGAAGAGGACTACTTCGCGCCCCGCGTACTGATCGAGTCGGCAAGATGGCTCGAACAGAACCGGGACTCGGACAACTTCTTCCTCACGATCGAGAGCTTCGACCCGCACGAGCCCTGGTTCGTGCCGGAGCACTACCGCAGGATGTACGATCCGACCGACGGCCCTGAATGGGTGATCTCGGGCTATATGGACACGACTACCATGCCCCCGGAGCTCTTGAAACGCGCCCGGGCAAACTACAGCGGCCTGGTGACGATGTGCGACCGGTGGTTAGGCCACCTCTATGAGACCATGCGTGCCCTCGGACTCCTCGAGAACACGATACTGATCGTGACCGCCGACCACGGCCACTCGATCGGCGACAACGACTTCCTCGGCAAGCGCGGATATCCGTCGCACCCGTCGGTCTACGACGTGCCGCTCATCATCCGGCATCCCGAAGGCGTCGGCGCGGGCATCAGAAGCAGTCTCTTCGTGCAGCACACCGACCTCGCGGGACAGGTTCTGCAGTTCGCGGGCGCGAATCCGCCGGAGCCGTTCGACGGTCGGCCGTTCTGGAAGGCCGCGGTCTCCGGAGAATCCAAGATCAGAGAGCACGTAACGGTAGCATGGGGTACGGCGATCACGGTGATGGACTACCGCTGGTGGCTGAACATCAAGATTGACGGCACGGGCGGATTCCTGTTCGACAGGACTTCCGACCCCGGGTTGTCGAAGAACATCGCGGACGAGCATCCCGATCAGGTAAAGCGCCTCTATCAACTCGGGGTCGAGGATGCACAGGGCGGATTCCCGGACTATCTGCTGGGCGTCTGCGCGAAGCAGGCCGACGCGCCGGGGTGCAGCGCCCTGGTGGCGAGGGAGTAGACACCTAAGTCCCATACGTCACGTCCGTCCCGTGGGACATATGGGACCGATAGGACGCACGGGGCTCAGGAGAGTTGGAGGAAGATCGTTGAGGATTCTCTATCTCGATCTGGATACCCTGCGTCCGGACCATCTGGGCTGCTACGGATACCATCGAAACACATCGCCGAATCTCGACCGGATCGCATCGGAGGGCGTGCGTTTCGAGAAGTACTACACGCCGGACGCTCCGTGCCTGCCGTCGAGGTCGGCGCTGTATGCGTGCCGGTTCGGTATCCATACCGGAGTCGTCGGCCACGGAGGGACCGCCGCCGACCCGTTCATCCAGGGCGAGAGCCGGATGTTCCGCACCGCAGCATCGTCGACTGCCTGGATGAGCATGCTCCGACGCGCCGGATTCCGAACGATCTCCATCAGCCCGTTCGCCGAGCGCCACTCCGCCTGGTGGTTCTATACCGGCTTCAATGAGATGGTGAACCCGGGCAAGGGCGGCCTAGAGAGCGCCGATGAGGTCACTCCGCACGCGCTCGAATGGATCGACCGGAACGCCAAACAGGACAACTGGTTCCTGCAGCTCAACCTGTGGGATCCGCACACGCCTTACCGCGCACCGATGGAATACGGCGAGCCGTTCGAGAACGATCCGACGCCCGCCTGGATGACCGAGGAGATCATCCGAGAGCACCGCGCGAGCTACGGTCCGCACAGCGCCTGCGAGCCGATCCACATGGATGTCCCGCAGGACTACAAGTGGCCCCGTGTCCCGACGGAAATCAAGACGCATCGGGATTGGGTGCGCTGGATAAACGGGTACGATACTGGCATCAGGTACATGGACGACCATATCGGCCAGGTGCTGAATGCCCTTGCCGACGAAGGTGTGCTCGATGACACGGTGATCCTGGTCAGTTCCGACCACGGGGAGAACCTGGGAGAGTTGAACGTCTACGGCGATCATCAGACCGCCGATCAGTGCACATCCCGCATTCCGATGATCGTCCGCTGGCCGGGGATGAAGAGCGGCACGGTGGACGAGGCGTTCCACTACAACCTCGACCTCCCGCCGACGATGGCCGAACTGCTCGGTCAGCCGATCCCGCCGGTCTGGGACGGGAAGAGCTATGCGCCGACGCTCCGAGACGGCACGCCGTCGGGGCACGAATACCTCGTCGTGAGCCAGTGCGCGTGGAGCTGCCAGCGAGCCGTCCGATTCGGGCCGTGGATCATGATCCGCACCTACCATGACGGTCTCAAGGACTTCCCGCCGGAAATGCTGTTCAACGTCGAGAGCGACCCGCATGAGACGAGCAACCTAGCCGAGGAGCATTCGGACATAGTGAAGTACGCCGAGGGGCTGCTCCACGAGTGGCAGGCAGAGATGATGGCAACATCGCAGACGAACGTCGATCCGCTCTGGACCGTCATGCGCGAGGGTGGGCCTCTGCACACGCGCGGTGCGCTCGAGGAGTACTGCAAGCGCCTCCGCACGTCCGGACGGGCGCATCACGCGGAGGAGTTGGAAAAGCGGTACGGCAGATAGACTGAACTCCGCAGACTGCCGCCTGCGGACAAGTGACTCTGAGGAGACTTGATATGAGAACAAGGATTGTTGTGGCAACGATGGTTCTGATTGCCTGCATCGCCGCCATGGCGGTCGCCCAACCGGTGGTAGTGGGGTCGGCATACTTCGCGGACGAGCCGTTTCCCGAGTTCATGCCGCTCTGGCAGGAAGGATGGTCGCTCAAGGGGCCTGACGGCAGCAAGCTGCTCTACGCGCGCCCCGGGATGCCTCTCGGGGGGTACCTTTTCGTCTACGTCAGGAACAGCAGCTTCGACAGGCTCGCGATCAAGGACGTTACTATAGGGGGCATCAAGCTCTCTCAGGGAATCGGCGTAACCGACGTGACCGAGAGCCCCGAAGACAAGTACGGGGCAAGCATCCTGCTCTCCGGACTGCCGCAGAAGCAGATCGAGCTTCTCAAGGAAGCCGGATGGCCTGCCTGGTGGAGAGCCGAGCCGAGGGTAATCCCCTCGCACGGCATGGGCGAAATCGTGATCAGGATGAAGCGCGCTCCGAGGCTTGACAAGCTCACCGTCGGCATCATCGGCGAGAACGTATCGCTATCCACCGTGGTCGAGACCGACCGCAGCCAGCCTCGTTTCGCCACCATCAGCTTCAGCCCCGACCTCTCGACAATCTACCTCTACCCGAAGCACCCGGGGACCGGAATGAGGCCGACTAAGGTCTTCCTGAACGGCAAGGACCTGACGTCCTCGTGCAAGATCGCCTGGGACGAATCGCAGAGCATCAGCCCTATAGTCTTGCGGCTCCAGTCTCCGCTGGAATGGATGTCGTACCAGAACCTCAAGGTCACCTACCCGGACGGCTCGGCAGCGGTCGCGGGCACCCGCGCCTGGGGCCGTGAAATGGTATACGGAATGTGGGGCGGAGGACGCGGCGGCGGCAGTTCCGAGAAGGTGGGGAAGGAATACCTGACCGACTGGGCCGCGCACAACATCAACTGCCACATGGGCCACTCCACCCACGCCGGACACAGCTTCTTCGTGAGCGAGAAAGGATGGGAGTTCTGCAAGACGCTCGGCATGGGCCGGATGACCACCTGGGATGTCGGCCCGTACGATCCGACGTTCTTCTTCGTGCAGGACGAGCCTGATGCTCACGACGTGGCGACGGACGCACTCGAAGCGTGGGACCGACTCGGATCGCTCGGCATGTGGCTGATCCGGTGGTCCGGGGCGCTGCGGGAACACAACCCGAGAGTCCCCCTGCTGCTCAATATAGACAACACCTACAAACCCGAGAACTGGTACATGTATCACCAACTCGCAGACATCCCATGCGTTGACCCATATTACCCGGAGCAGCTCGATCAGACGTACTTCAACCACCCCGGCACGCTGGCGGTACATTCGAAGCCGACGTACGTCAGCGCGGTCACCACCATCTCGCAGTCATCGTGCCAACCGAAGCCCCTTCACGTGATCCTCTGCTCGACGAGATACCAGGACGAGAAGAAGGGCCAGAAGGGTAGATACCCAACCCCGGAGGAGAAGCGCATGGAGGTCTACTACGCGATCGGCAACGGCGCGAAGGGCCTCTCGTACTGGTGGTTCGCGCCCGACGTGAACTGCGTGGGGCTCGGCACGGACGAGCCTGAAGCGAAGGCGCTCTGGAAGGAGATCGGCCTCCTGGGAGCCGAAGTGCGGACGGCCGGCGAGATCATCACCGGAAGTTGTCCAGCGGACTTGAACGTCGAGGCGCCTAAGGAGCTGTGGACTCGCACACTGCTGTCGGGCGCCGATACCATCGCGCTTGTGGTCGTCAACGACGATGTCGCGTGTGATCGGGTCGGCACGGTGTACAAACCCGTCGAGAAAGCATCGGTGACGATCGAGATTCCGGCGTGGCTCGATCCGGCAGGGGTGATGGAGGTAACACACCGTGGAGTCACAGGCATGGCGTGGGAGCGCAACGGTTCGAAGGTGACCATTACGTTCGACAAGGTGGATATCAGCCGATTCGTCCTGATCACATCCGACCCGGCCCTCCGCGACCGCCTGCAGAAGGAGTACGAGGGCAAGTACGCGGCGAACACAGCGAAGATCCTCGGCCGGTAGGATGAACAACATCGAGTTCGAGAAGACTCTCTTCGCGATGCGGATGGAGAAATACCGCCGCCCTGCCCTCGATATCGTCGGGCAGGGTTTTCGGCCGGTGAGCGGCAATGTGGCCGACTTCGCGACCGCCGAGCACCATGGCCGTCACCACTTCTTCTATATCGAGCGCCGGCTCGCCGAGGGCACGCCCTTCCACCCCGGCAACGAGATTTACTTCGGCCACGCGAGCACCCCCGACTTCCTCCAGTGGGAAGTACACGACCCCGTAATGCTCATCCGTCCGGGGACCTGGGAGGGCGCGCATGTCTGGGCGCCGACGATCCTCCGGCACCGAGATCGGTTCGTGATGGCTTACACGGGCGTCAACGAGCACATTTCACAGGACATCGGCCTGGCGTTCAGCGACGACCTCTGTGAATGGGAACGCTGGGAGGGCAATCCGATATCGCCGTGCAAAGACAAGGCCTGGGCGTTCTGGCGCGCAGACAGCATATCGAGCTGCCGCGATCCCCATCTCCTGGAGCACGACGGCCGCGTCTGGATGACGTACACCGCGAACACGCGCGAGGGCGCGACGTGCATCGCACTCGCCGGTTCGGCAAATCTCGTCGAATGGGAGGACCATGGGCCGATACTGGTCGGACCTGCAAACGGATATGAGCCACGACTCGAGGGCGGGCATCCCCAAGGCAGCCTTGAGTCGAACCTGCTGGTCAACCGAGGCGGGCGCTGGCTGCTTACGGCGAACCTGACGATGCGAGGCACGTCGGTACGCAACTGGGTCTTCGCAAGCGACCGGATGGACTGCTTCGATCTCGAAACTCGCCGGGAGTTCTGGAAGGACTCAGGAGGCGTCGAAGTCGTGAAGGAGCGGGGGAGCCGCGCGCTGCTCGCATGCGTCTCCGGCGGGTACATCCGGTTCGGCGAGGTAGACTGGTCACAGGAGAAGCCCACCGCGTCGTTCATATCCTCCACGGAGCAGTTGCGGGTGTGGCAGGAGTTCTAGGATGAGACTCTTCTTGATCGCGACTATCGCGTTCCTGTGTCTCGCGTCATCCGTCGGCGCGGCGGTGATCGGTGCCTCGTGGGTCGCGGACATCCCGTTCCCGCAGTACGCGCACTTCTGGAGTGACAGCAGCCTTATCGAACTGGGAACCCAGGAACAGATGGACGACGAGGCGATCCGGCGCGCGCTCGGCGGATCGTGCCACGTCTACCTCAAGAACACGGCTACTCGACCTATCACCGTTGATGATGTGATGCTCGGCGGAATAGGTCTGAATAGGGCGATTGCGTTCAACAGGGAGCGCAAGTACAAGGGAGTCGCCTATGCCGCGAGCATCTTCTTCTCGGATCTGACTGAGGCCGAGCGGAAGTCGCTTATCGAGGCGGGCGAGCCGATCTGGTACAAGATCGAGCCGCGCACGATCGCTCCGTCGGCGACCGGCGAGATCACTATCCGACTGAGACACACTCCCTCCGCGAGCCTCCAGCTGGCGGTCAAGACATCCGCGGGCATGGAGGACTTGACTGTGCCGATGAAGGTCCAGCCGCGGGTCGATGGCATCTCCTTCTCTGAGGGCCTCGATCGGGTCTACCTCTATGTCCACTCCGGCGGAGTCAGCAAAGTCCTGATGGACGGCATGGATGTCACGGCGCAGTCCGCCATCGGCAGGGATCCGGCACTCGGGATAACGCCGATCGTCATCAAGCCGAAATCGCCACTTGCCCGCGGTTCATACCACAGTTTCCAGACGGTTCACGACGACGCCACGACCGCAATCTCAGGGATTCGCGCCTACGCCGACGACCTGATATACGGCGTCTGGGGCGCAAAGCCGGGGAAGGAATCGGATCTGAAACTCGGCCGGGCGCACGTGACCGATATGGGCGTGCACAACATCAACATGCAGATGGAGATCATCGGCTCGGACGCGGTGAGGGCCTACATGAAGAGCGCAGAAGGCGTGCAGGCGATGAAGTCGCTCGGCATCAAGATGATTGTCGGCGAGCCGGAGAAGGCGTGGCCCGGAGCCCACGCATGGTATCTTGCCGACGAGCCGGACACCGCCGACTTCAGGATCGAGAGACTCCCACCGCAGTCGAGGGTCGGCGCGATCGGACAAGGGCTCGTCGAGCATGCAGAGACCCTGAGGCAGGCCGATCAGTCCGTACCGAACATGCTGAACGTAGATATGACCTTCAAGCCCGACAACTGGTACGTGTACGGCCAGCTCCCGGACATCTTCGCCGCCGATCCGTACATGCAGACCAGGCTGGCGCAGGCGTACTGGACGAAGCCCGGCATGATCCCCCACTACTCCAAGGCCACGTTCGTCTACGCCGTCGGGTCGGTATGCCGCTCCTCCTGCGCGCCCAAGCCGCTGCACCTGATGCTGAACTGCACAAAGCTGATCAAGGGCGACAAGGTGTTCAGATTCGCGACTCCCGAGGAGAAGCGCATCGAACTCTACTATGCCCTTGCATCCGGAGCGACGAGTTTCTCGTACTGGTGGCTGGTACCATCAGCGAAGGGCGGCGACGGTTCGTCCGGGTGCATGGCCGACGAGCCGGAAGCGAAGGTGCTCTGGCATGCAATCGGGCTGCTCGGCGCGGAAGTGCGAACCGCCGGCCCGATCCTCACGCGCAGTTGCCCCGCTCGGGTGCCGACGAACGCTTCACGGTGGCTGTGGACTCGCGCACTCATCGCTGGAACCGACGCGATGGTGCTCCTGATCGTCAACGATAACTATGCTTCCGACCGGCTGGGGATCGTGATCCAGCCGGTCGCGGATGCGCAGGTGAGCGTTGACCTGCCCAAGTGGCTGAGCGCGAAGTCGGTCTTCGAGATCGACTGGCACGGCATCCACGACGTTCATCACGATCAGACCGGTTCGAAGCTGAACCTGGCACTCGGCACGGTTGACGTCGCCCGCATGGTCGTCGTCACGTCGGATCCGGGGTTGCGGTCCGAACTGCAGAGTCGGTACGATCGGCTGTTCAGGGCCAACGTGGAGCGCTTGACGGCAGCGCGAGCGATAGACAGCGCGGAATAGCCTGTGGGAGGAGTAGGAATCATGAGGCTGATGGTCGCAATCTGCATTGGTATACTGACGGTCGCCGGCATTCTCAGCGCCGCAGATGATAAATCGGGAGGACAACGGAACATGCGAAGGATCGAGTGGGAGAAGATCAAGATAGACGACGGCGCGTACGAGTCTGCGGGTGCCTTCGACGTCAACAACGACGGCAAGCTGGACATCGTCTGCGGCGGATTCTGGTACGAAGCGCCGAACTGGACTAAGCACAAGCTGCGGGATGTCCAGGCGGCGGACGAGTACTTCGACGACTTTTCGACGATCCCCATGGACGTGAACGGCGACGGCTACATGGATTTCGTCACCGGCGGATGGTGGGGTCAGACGCTCTCCTGGATCGAGAACCCCAAAGGCAAGCCGGTCGAGTGGGCGAAGCACGACATCGCGCAAGTCGGCTCTATCGAGACGACCCGCGGCTGGGACGTAGACGGCGACGGGCAGATCGAGATCGTGCCCAACACGCCGGGCAACCCGCTCCGGGTCTACAAGCTCGAGGGCGGCGCGTTCAAGGAGTATGTCATCAGCAAGGAGCCGCAGGGGCACGGTCTGGGGTTCGGCGACGTGCTAGGCAACGGCAAGGGATGCTTCATCACCCCGACCGGCTGGTGGGAACCGATGGGCGACCCACTCACCGGCGAGTACAAGTTCCACCAGGAATGGAATTTCGGGGGCGCGAGCGTGCCGATGATCGCGGCCGATGTCAACGGCGACGGAGTGAATGAGATCGTCGTCGGCCAGGCGCACGGTTACGGTCTCGACTACTATACCCGCAAGGACAACGCCGACGGCACTCGCACCTGGACCAAGCATCCGATTGATCCCTGGTTCTCGCAGTATCACGACATGATCTGGGTAGACATAGACGGCGACGGCGAGAAGGAGCTTGTTACCGGCAACAGGTTCCGCGCTCACTGCGGGCACGAGGCGGGCGAGACGGACATAGTCGGCCTCTGGTACTTCAAGTGGAACGGCGAGTCGTTCACCAAGTGCGTGATCGACTACGGCAAGAAGGGCCAGGCGTCCGGCACCGGGATCTACATGTGGGTCGGCGACATTGACGGCAACGGCAAGCTCGACATCGTCGCGCCGGGGAAAGAGGGCCTCTACCTATTCAAGAACCTCGGCCCGGAACAGGTCGGAGTGAAGTAGAGGCACCAACGGTGGACAGACGCGGATTCCTCAGAGGCGTGGGAGCGACCGCAGTCGGCCTTGCAGCTCATGCTGCAGCGGCACAGGGAGAGGAAGAGAAGCTGATGGATGAGAAAGAACTCCGTGCTGCCCCGTGCGGGCTTTATTGCGGGGTCTGCGGCGACTACCTGAATGATGTTTGCCACGGGTGCAGGTGCGACTGCGGCAAGTGCATCGGCCAGGGGCATGAAGACGGTTGCGACATCGCCAAGTGCGTCAACAGCAGGAAGCTCGAGAGCTGCGCCGACTGCAAGGAACTTCCGTGCACGAGGCTGATTCAGTTCACGTTCGACCCGATCTGGCGCACGCATAACCAGTGCGTCGAGAACCTGCGCCGCAGGAAGAAGATCGGCACGAAAGCATGGCTGGCCGAACAGGAAGAGTTCTGGAAGGATGACCGGAAACGCCGCGCGTGGTCGTGGCTCGGCGAGGAGTGCTCCCGCCGAGCGCAGGAGTTCCGGGAAGCCAACAAGGACAAGGGCTAGAATGTCCGAGATCGTCGACGGACTCCTGGCATCTGATGAGCCTTCGATCCGGTGGAAGGTACGGAGCCGGGTGCTCGGAGATGCGGAGGATTCGCTGGCAGACCTTCGGCGGAAGGTCAAGGACTCGCCGAGGGTGCGCGCGCTCCTGAGCAACCGCGACGAGAGCGGCCGGATCTTCAGGCAGAACCAGACCTACAAGAAGTGGAAGGGCGCTCACTGGGTCTTCGCGCATCTGGCGGATATCGGATATCCGACTGGCGATCCGGAGCTGATCCCGATGCGGGATCAGGTGCAGGACTTCGATTTCGGCCCGCTGGTCAGCAAGCAGTTCTGTGAAGGCAAGTGGCCCAATCGCCTCAACGGCAGGGCCAGGTTCTGCGCATCTCTGCCGGGGAATGCGCTCTTCTCCACGGTGGCATTGGGACTGATCAGCGACCGATGCCATGATTTCGCCGAGTTGTTGATCAAGACTCAGTGGCCGGACGGCGGCTGGAACTGCGACAAGAATCCCGAGGCCGATACCTCGTCGTTCTGGGAGACGCTGATCCCGCTCCGAGGGCTGATAGCGTATGCCCAGGCGACGGGTGACAAGCAGGCGAAACAGGCAGCGGATCGGGCCGCGGAGGTATTCCTGAGCCGCCGGCTGTTTCATCGGATCAGCGATGGCGGGGTGATGAACCCGCAGTTCGTGCGGCTGCATTACCCCTGCTACTGGCGGTACGACATCCTGTTCGGGCTGAAGGTGATGGCCGAGGGCGGGTACATCTCCGATCCCCGGTGCGCCGATGCGCTCGATCTCCTGGAATCGAAGCGCCTCCCGGACGGCGGCTGGCCGGCGGAGGAGCGGTTCTACGCCGTGACGAAAGACCTCAGTGGACGAGGCGAGACCGTCTCCTGGGGCAAGGTCAGCAAGACACGCATGAACGAGTGGGTTACGGCGGACGCGCTCGGCGTGCTCAAGGTCGCAGGAAAATCGATCTGAGACCAAGTAGTCCATGACTCCATTACTCCGAAGGAGGTTCCTGATATGCCCAAAATCGCAATGATCGGCGCGGGAAGCGTCATATTCACCAAGACGCTGATGAACGACATCATGGCCACGCCCGCCCTGGAGGCGAGCGAGTTCGCCCTGATGGACCCGGCGGAGGACCGACTCCGCAAGATGGAGGCGTTCGCGAAGGACGTCGTGCGGGAGAACAACCTTCCGTCGAGGATCTCTGCGACCACCGATCGTCGGCAGGCGCTCGACGGCGCCGACTACGTGGTCATCATGATCCAGATCGGAGGGATGGATGCATTCCAGGCCGACTGGGAGATCCCGCTGAAGTACGGCGTCGACCAGTGCATCGGCGACTCGCTCGGCCCGGGTGGCATCTTCCGGGCGCTGAGGACGATCCCGGTCCTGGTAGACATCGCCAACGACATGATGGAGCTGTGCCCCGACGCCATCATGCTGAACTACGCGAACCCGATGGCGGCGAACTGCTGGGCGCTCGGCACAGTCCCCAAGTTGCAGTTCGTCGGACTCTGCCACGGCGTCCAGACGACGATGGACCTGATCGCCGGATACGTCGGCGTTCCGAAGGAGGAGATTGATTACCTCGCCGCCGGGATCAACCACATGGCGTGGTTCCTGAGGCTCGAGAAGGACGGCAAGGATCTTTACCCGATCCTGCGCGAGAAGTTCGAGAAGCCCGAGTACTACATCAACGAGAAGGTCCGAGGCGAGGTCTACCGGCATTTCGGCTACTTCATGACCGAGAGCACCGGCCACCTCTCCGAGTACCTGCCCTGGTTCCGCAAGAACAAGAAGGCGCTCGACCTCTACTGCGATATGCCGGACTTCGGCGGCGCGTCGGGCGCGTACTACAAGTACGGCCGGATGCTCGAGGACAAGTTCAGGAACACCGACCCGCTCAGCATCGAGTCGAAGAAGCTGACCCCGCGAAGCGCCGAATACTGCTCCTACATCATGGAGGCGAAGGAGACCGGCAACATCTTCCGGCTGAACGGCAACGTGCGGAACGATGGGTTCATCACGAACCTGCCGAACGGGTGCTGCGTCGAGGTGCCGATGTTCATCGACCGCATGGGCCTGCATCCGACGGTGGTCGGCGACCTTCCGCCTCAACTCGCGGCGTGCAACATGACAAACGTGATCGTGCAGCAGTTGACCGCTGAGGCGGCACTGACCGGCGATACGGAACTCGCGGCTCAGGCGGTGGCGCTCGATCCGCTGACGGGGGCGGTCTGCACGCTCTATGAGGCGAGAGAAATGGCGCGGGAGATGTTCGCGGCGGAGGCGAAGTGGCTGCCTCAGTTCGGCGGCAAGCAGCCCCAGGCGCTCCCGATCATCGACATCCCGAAGGATGTCGTCCCGGCTGACGTGCCGGTCGACCCGGCGCTGGCGATCGCGAACCGGTTCGGGAAGCTGGCGACGGCAAAGACGGAATAGGACAGATGGGACTGATGGGACCTGTCAGTCCTCATCCTCAAAGCTGAAGACCTCCTCGACGGTGCTCTGCAGGGCGCGCGAGATCTTGTGCGCGAGCCTCAGCGACGGGTTGTACCGCCCCTTCTCCAGGTGCACGATCGTCTCTCGCTGGACGCCCACCATCTTCGCAAGCTGCTCCTGCGTCAACCCGTGGCGCGCTCTGAGTTCCGGCATACGGGTCTTCATTGGCCGCTTCTCCTGATCAGGGCCTTCAGTATGCGAAGCGCGGTGATATCAACATCGGTGGCTGAGTTGGCAAGGACCACCACGCCGAGCCGCCGCTTCTTGCAGAAGCCCACGAAACTGCAATATCCGCCTGTGCCGCCGTTGTGCCAGATCACCGGTTCGTCCGCCCACGGAACATTGAGCATGAACCAACCAAGCCCTACGCTCTCTGCATCATCTATCTTGAGTCTCGGCGTATGGGCGATCTGCAGTGCCTGCCCCAGATCGCCGCCGGGCGCAGCCATGTTCGCCTGCAGATATCTGAGCATGTCGTTTGCTGTGGACTTCAGCGCTCCGGCGCCAGCGGTGCAGTCCTGGAAGCTCCAGTTCCGCGATGGAACGGTGAGGAGTATGTTCCCCAGCCGACCCTGTACGGCATAGCCCTGGACAAGCCTGCCTCTCTGCGAATCGGAAAGCGTGACGGTGGTATCCCGCATCCCGAGAGGCTTGCAGACAAGCCCGGTAACCATCTGCTCATAGTTGACACCTGTCTCGCGAGAAAGCGCCAGTCCGAGCAGCCCCATTCCAAGATTGGAGTATTCATGCTCTGCCCCGGGATTCTTCCTCAGCTTGTGAGTGTTAAGGAACTCGTACAGCTGCTCATCACGGTAGTCGGCATATGGATCATCGCTGAAGTCAGAGGCAAGCCCCATGTTGTCGGCCACGCGGGGCAGGCCGGACGTGTGCATCGCCAGGATCTCCAGCGTGATCTGTTTCGACCCATACGTTGGAACGTGAACAGACGATGGAAGATAGCGTCCGACGGGATCATCGAGTCGTACCCGGCCCCTCTCAACCATGGCCGAGAGCACGGTGCAGGTAAAGGTCTTGGTCATGGAACCGATTTCGAAGATGCTGTCTCCGTCCGGGGGATCGCCGAGTCCTGTGGACTTACGGCCATAGCCACGCGTCCAAGTCCTGTCACCGTCTATGATGCCTACCACCATCCCGACGTGCTTGCCGGACCTGATCTCTGGAACGACAAGATCATCGATCCGCTTCGCGGACTCCGGTGACAGCGGTCCGGAGGTGACCATGGGCACCTCCACACCCAGAGAGCATACCCGCAGGCCCGACCAATCGCTGATGACAAACGCGACCACGACGGCGCCCAGGATGACCGTAACCACATTGTGCCACTTGGGGATCGGCCGGTCTCGCGACTCCCGCTTCCTGATGCGCAATGCGCACAGCACTCGCCGTTCGAGGACATTGGCCGCCTTCGGACGCACCAGCATCGCCAGTCCTAGCAGCAGCAGAATCAGTTCGAAAGCAAGGAAACCTATCAGCATCAGTGTTCTCCTATCCCGACCAGTGAGTCCTCACTGCCTGAGCCCTCGAAACGAGAAGTAGATGAAGCTCAAAGCAAAGGTCAGCAGGTGAGTGATGTATTTGCCACATCATGTTAGAATTCTATCACTTATTCCGGCGCTGTCAAGCACTTGTTTTCCGACGAATTCGGCGGGAGGATTTACAGGCAGGCAGTCGAAAGGTAAACCTTGATTCCATTTGAACGGAGATGACACATGGACAAGGTACGGATAGGTTTTGTCGGCGTCGGCGGGATGGGCCAGTGCGCTCATCTCAGGAACTACGTGACGGTCCCGGAATGCGAGGTCGTCGCGATCGCGGAGGTCAAAGAGCAGCAGGGGAAGCTGGTCGGCGAACGATACGGCATCCCGAAGGTCTACAAGAACCATGAGGAGATGCTGGCGAACGAGAAGCTCGACGGCATCGTGGCGTCCCAGCCGTTCACGCGGCATGGAGTGCTGATCTCCGATCTGGCGAAGGCTGGCATCCCGATCTTCACGGAGAAGCCGCTCGCGGGCTCGATCGAGGCCGGCGAGAAGATCATCAAGGCGCTCAAGGCCGGGAAGACATGGCACATGGTCGGCTACCACAAGAGAAGCGATCCGGCCACGATGTACGCCAAGGCTGAGATCGACCGTCTGAAGGCGTCCGGCGAACTTGGCAAGCTGAAATACGTCCGCATCCTGATGCCCGCCGGAGACTGGGTGGCCAACGGCTTCCTCGGCCACATAGGCATCAACGAGCCGGTCCCGCCGCTGGAGTTCGATCCGCCCGCCGACGACATGGACGATGAGACCTACAAGGCCTACATCGCGTTCGTGAACTACTACATCCACCAGGTGAACCTGATGGCCCACCTGCTCGGCGAGCGGTATCAGGTCACCTATGCCGATCCGACCGGCGTGATGCTCGCGGCCCAGAGCGAGAGCGGCGTCACCGGCGTGATCGAGATGACCCCGTACCGCACTACGGTAGACTGGCAGGAATCCGCGCTGATCGCGTTCGAGAACGGCTACATCAAGCTCACGCTCCCCGCTCCACTGGCTTCAAACCGCGCCGGAACGGTCGAGATCATGCGCGACCCGGGAGGCGGCGCGACTCCGGAGACGATCGTTCCGATGCTCCCGTGGGTCCACGCGATGAGGCAGCAGGCCATGAACTTCGTGGCGGCGGTCAAGGGTGAGATGAAGCCACTCTGCGACGCGCCCGAGGCGCTCGAAGATCTGAAGGTGGCGCGGCATTACATCAAGCTGCGTAAGGGAGTGTAGCCTCGAAATCATCCGGGCGGTTGAAACCGGGGCAACAACTGCACGAATTGTCCCTGCGGATACTGAAGCACCCACTCCACGGAGGCGGACTTCGCGCCTTTGTGGCCGTGACTTCAGTCTCCTGGGGCTGGGGCGAACACCGGTATCATGGGCGGGAGTGAAACTCTCGCCCGAACTTTTGTAGAGAAGGAGCAGGAGTACCATGCCTAAGTCCGTCACATACACGCGCAAGGAACTGATGGCTTCCGGGCCACAGAGAACCTTCAGGGGGAGGCAGCTCACCGAGATCGCGTTCCCGATCGGAGGGATCGGCACTGGGACGATCAGCCTCGGGGGACGGGGCAACCTTCGCGACTTCGAGATATTCAATAGGCCCGCGAAGGGGAATATCATCCCGTTCACGTTCTTCGCCCTGTGGGCCAAGTCCGAGGGCGGCGAACCGGTGGCAAAGATCCTCGAGGGCAAGGTGCCCCCACCCTACCGCAGCGGGTTCGGCGAGCCGCAGAACCAGCTTCAGGGAGTCGCGCGCTTCGAGACGGCATCGTTCAAGGGTGAGTATCCGGTCGCGACTGTCGAGCTTTCCGACCCCGAGATGCCGGTGACCGCCAAGCTGACCGCGTGGAACCCGTTCATCCCGCTCAATGTGAAGGACAGCGCGCTGCCGGTCGGGATCTACGAGTGGACATTCACCAATCCGTCCGACAAACCGGTCGAGATTTCACTCGCGGCCTCGATGCAGAATCCGGTCACAAAGCTCGACGAGAACAAGAATCCCATCGGCAACGGGGCGACCAACGCCTATCAGGCGGTCGGCAGGATGAAGGGCATCTACTTCTCGCATCCCGATGCCGATCCCGCGCAACCGATCTCCGGCACTCTGGCGCTGACTACAACGTGGAAGGATCCCGACGTCCAGACCCGCTGGTACCGCGGCGGATGGTGGGACAAATGCCACATCTTTTGGGACGACTTCGCCTCCGACGGCCGACTGAAGCCGGTACTGGACACGGAGCCGGCATCAGGTGCGCCCGACATCGCGTCGCTCGCCATGCGCGCGACGATCCCGGCGGGCGGATCGGTTACGATTCCCGTCTTCATCACCTGGCACTTCCCCAAGATGGCAAACCCGTGGCCTCCCGCGGGTGTCACCGATCCCGAGCCGCTCGACACGTATATCTCCCACTTCGAGAGTGCATGGTCAGTGGCCCAATACGTGACGAAGAACCTCGACCGTTTGCGCGAGGAAACCGGCCGCTGGAGGAATACCATCTTCTCGAGCACGATGCCCGGCTACGTCCTGGAGGCGATCACGAGCCAGGCGAGCATCATGCGCTCCCCGACCTGCTTCCTGCTGGCCGACGGAAACTTCTTCGGCTGGGAGGGCTGCCACGATGCCGGCGGCTGCTGCCACGGGAACTGCACACATGTATGGAATTACGAGCAAGCGGTGGCGTTCCTCTTCCCGGAGCTCGAGCGCACCATGCGCCGGACCGAGTTCCTGCGCAATACGCGCGACACGGGCAACATGGCGTTCCGGAGTCAACTCCCGCCGGGATCGGGGCTCTGGGACTTCAAGCCGTGCGCCGACGGTCAGATGGGCGCTATCATCCAGGTCCACCGCGACTGGAAGCTCTCCGGCGATGACAAGTTCCTCAAGGAGATCTGGCCGAAGGTCAAGCTCGCGCTCGAATACGCCTGGACGATGACCCCCGACAAGATGGCCCCGCCATCCGACAGAAGCCGCGGACGGAGCATGGACTCGCCCTGGGACCCGAACAAGGACGGCGTCATGGAGGGCGAGCAGCACAACACTTACGACATCGAGTTCTACGGCCCGAACACGATGTGCACGGCGATGTACCTCGGGGCACTGAGGGCCTGCTCGGAGATCGCCCTCTACCTGGGCGAAGACGACAAGGCCCAGGAGTACCTCACAATCTACGAGAGCGGCCGGTACAGGGTCGAGGGCGACCTATGGAACGGTGAGTACTACATCCAGAGGGTGGAGGTAATCGATGGAGTGGAGGTCCCCGACTTCCTCAAGAGCCCCGCGGAAGCATGCGGGCCGGAGTGCGAGTGCAAGAAGTCGCCCGGTGGCAGAGCCGCGGCGCTGTCTGATGGCGACGCCTGCCCGAAGTACCAGTACGGCGCGGGATGCCTCTCCGACCAGCTCCTCGGCCAGTGGGCATCCCATGTGGCAGGAATCGGCTACATCCTCGACCCGGAGCGCGTTCGGACCGCCGTGGAATCTGTCTTCAAGTACAACTTTCTGCAGAGGGTAGGCCAATTCAGCAACGTCCAGCGCGTTTACGCGCTGAACGATGAGCCGGGCCTGCTCCTCTGCTCATGGCCGCACGGAAACCGCCCCACCCTGCCCTTCGTCTACTCGGACGAGGTATGGACGGGGATCGAGTTCCACGTCGCGGCTCACTTGATCTATGAGGGTCTGATCGAGGAGGGACTCGCGATCGTCAAGGGCGTGACGGAGCGGTATCGAGGGGACAACCGGAATCCCTGGAACGAGGTCGAGTGCGGTCATCACTACGCCCGCGCGATGGCCTCGTGGTCGGTGAAGCTCGCGCTCGACGGTTTCACCTTCGATCTGCCTCAAGGACGGATCGGATTCTCGCCCAAGCTAAGTCCGCAGGAGTATCAGACCTTCTGGTCGACCGGAACCGGATGGGGCACCTACTCCCAGAACCTCGGGGACGCGGCGTTCCGCTTCGAAGTGCTCTACGGGAAACAAGTGATCAGGCAACTGGACCTGTCCGACCTACCGGACGGCGATCTCAAGATAACCGTACCGTCGGGATCGGTCGAGGCACGTATCGAGGGGCGATCGGTAGTTTTCGACAGGCCGCTGACTCTCTCTGCCGGAGATGCGATGGAGATCGCAGAGACATAGTCCTCTCAAGGAGGCATCGTCATGCGGAGGTACATGCAGTCGGTTTCGATGTTGATTCTGCTCATGCTCATCATCGGCTGCGGCATTGATCCAAAAGTGCCGGACAGCGCCATGCCAGGAACTTACACTGTGACCTACTCGCCGTACAGCGGGACCGTGCTGGCGACGGAGAAGCTTGTGCTGGGGGCCAACGGCACGTACGAGCAGACGTTTACGCCAAAGACGGGAAAGCCCTGGAAGCATACGGGGCAATGGTCGGTCGACCGCAGTTCCGGCCATCCGGCGACCTGCCTGAACGACTACATGCAGACGCTCGATTTCTGGGGAAACCGCCTACTGCCCAAGCCCAAGCGCACGAACTGGCACAGACCGGTGGTCTACAGGTACGGGGTCGTCACCATTCTCATCTATGAAGACGCAGGGTACTACTTCGCCAAGTCGCCGTAGGCGGCCCGGACTCCTCGAGCGTGCCTCAGCAGTTGACATCCGCTCCAGTGTAGCGTATACTGTCTCTGCAGCGTGGCCGACGGCGGCCGCGTGCGTGATCTGGCCTGAGTGATTCACCGCAGTCTTGCCCAGGAAGGACGATTGGGAGTCCACCCATAGTACCACCGGGACAGGTGGATTGTGGGTGGGCTTTGCATTGTCTGGGAGACGGGGACACCGAATATGCAGGGAGACCGAATAGCTGTCCGCGTGTACTACTGCCGCAACTCCGTTCCGAACGGACGGGTCCCGGATTCGCTGGCGAAGCTGGGACATCGGCCCGACGTCGCGATCGAACCGGTGCCGTGTAGCGGGCGGATTGACCCCCGCTACATCCTGAAGGCATTCGAGGGCGGCGCTTCCAAGGTATGCCTGCTCGCCTGCCCCGAAGGCGAGTGCAGGTTGCTGGAGGGGAATTTGAGGGCCGGCAAGCGCATGGAGACCGCACGCGAGTATCTTACAGAATCGGGCCTGGGTCCCGACTGCGTCCGGATGTTCCAGCCGGGCAGTATGGAGCCGCGCAGTTTCGACTCGGCGGTTGATGAGATGACGCGTTTCGCAGACGAGGTGACTGAATGAGTGATCTGGCGCAGGCAGTAAAGGGCGGTAAGTTCGTAGTCACGGGCGAGTGCCACCCGCCGAGAGGCGCGGACGCGGCCGGAATCAAGGAGTGCGCGACCCGGCTCAACGCTCTCGTGGACGCAGTCAACGTCATCGAGAGCGAGGACGGCCCCCGCATGAGCAGCCTCGCCGCATGCGGGCATGTCCTGGAAGCGGGAGCCGAGCCGATCCTACACATCCTGACACGCGACCTCAACCGGATCGCCCTCCAGTCAACCTTGCTGGGGGCGGCCTCGATGGGCATACGCAACATCCTCTGCCTCGCAGGCAAGCATCAGACTTTGACATCGGCCGGCGACGCAAGAGGAGTCTACGACATAGACCCCCTGCAGCTCGTTCAAGTGGCCGACACCATGAGAAGGGGCGGAAGACTCTCCGACGGTGAACCCCTGGATGCTCCGGTCGAGATGCTGCTCGGGGTGGAGACCAACCCGTTCTCGGACCCGCTTGATCTGCAGGTCATCACACTCGACAGGGCGGCAGCTCTCGGAGCCGATTTCGTCATCACCCAACCCGTATTCAACACCAATCGCTTCGAGGAGTGGATGGGCCTCGTCAGAGCGCGCGGCATCCATGAGAAGATGTGCGTGATCGCTTCCGTCATGCCGCTGGAGTCTGCGGAGGAGGCGTCGGCAATGGTCGCGAAATTCCGGGGGCTCGACATACCGGATACCTCGGCGGTCGGGGCCGATTCGGCCGCGAAGACGGCCGCCTTCCTCAAGGGCATCGAAGGCGTCCGCGGCATCCACGTGATCGGCGGAAATCCCACACTCGCCCTTGAAGTTCTGAAGGGTCTG
Organism: Armatimonadota bacterium; assembly: GCA_017993055.1. Lineage (NCBI taxonomy): Bacteria > Bacillati > Armatimonadota > Armatimonadota bacterium. Next base: position 88,383 of record JAGONM010000002.1, on the reverse strand, counting down.
AAGTAGCATGCCGGCCAAGTACCATATCCACACTGCGCAGGCGCCGCCGAAACACAAGGTGATCGGCAAATACGGGATAGTTGACTGGAGAGAGGACTGCTCCGCCTGCCACAACTGCGTGAAGCGGGAGTGCGCTTACAGCGTATACGACGGTGAGCGCGACAGGCTTCAGGGCGCAAGCGACTACGTTGACTACCTCTACGAGTGCAAGGGATGCCTCTGCTGCGTGCAATCCTGCACAAAAGGCCTGCTGACCCAGGAGGTCAACCCGGAGTTCGAGGGGCTTGGCGACGGGGTCTGGACGCCGGACATCATATCCGGCACCTGGTTCCAGGCAGAGACCGGCAGGATACCCGTGTCGGGCGCAGGTTACGCCGGCCCGTTCATGGGCCCGGGGTTCGACGCGATCCTGACCGACATGTCGGAAATCGTCCGCCCGACGCGCGACGGAATCCACGGCAGGGAGTACATCAGCACGCAGGTCGAGATCGGCAGGAAACTCCCGTCGCTCTCGTTCAACCCCGATGGTTCGCTTGCTGAGCCGTATCCGACACAGATTGACGTGCCGATTCCGATCCTTTTCGACCTCCTGCCCTGGCACACCCCGTCGGAGCAGGTGACGAGAGCGATGCTCGACGCCGCCGAGGCGCTGGGAACACGGGCAGTAACCGATACGCAGATGGATCACGATGCGGCCGCACCGCACGTGAGAGACGGCGCCATCCCTTCGGGCGCGCCACTCGTGGAATGGTCCGACTCGTCCGACGTGGTCCGACAGGTCCGACAGGCAAGAGAGGCCAACGGTGATCTGGTCGCCATGGTGCGTCTACCGCTCGGTGCCGACTCGATCGCACGGGCACTCGAACTCACGGAACAAGGCGTAGATGCGATCCACTCCTGTGCCGACTGGCACGGGAACGCAACCGACGGAACTCACATCACAAGGGCCGTGCAGGCGCTCCACCAGGCTTTCGTCGAACGTGGAAACCGGGATGCCGTTACGATCGTCTCCAGTGGTGGGATCGCGCTCGCCGAACATGTGGCAAAAACGATAATCTGCGGCGCCGATGCGGTTGCAGTTGACATCCCGCTGATGATTGCCCTCGAGTGCCGGGTGTGCAGGAACTGCACCGAAGGTATCCAGTGCCCGGTCGGGCTGGCGGACATTGATCACGACTACGCCGTTCAGAGGATCGTGAACCTGATCGGTGCGTGGCACAGCCAGTTGCTGGAGATGATGGGGGCGATGGGCATACGCGAGGTTCGACGGCTCCGCGGGGAAGTCGGCCGTGCGATGTTCTTCGAGGACCTGGAACGGGACTGCTTCGGCCCGATCTTCGGAACACGGAAAGTTCAGATCTGACAGGGGTTTTAGATGGCTTCGACCATAGATCCAGGCAGGATACATACGGGGAAAGTTGCGGATCTCGGGGTGGAATACCCCCCGAAGCGCGAGGTCCGTCCGGCGCCCGACAGGTTCCGGAACAACCTCAGCAAGTACCGCATCCAACGGAGCGCGGCATGCATCAAGTGCGGGAAGTGCATCGAGGTCTGCCCGCGCGGCGTTCACGTGCGCCGAGAAGGCTACGTGGACTTCCTCAGCGGGTTGGATCATCTGTGCACCGCCGAGAAGTGCAAGGCGAACGGGACGTACTGCGTCGTAATCTGCCCTCAGAAGGCGCTCCGCATCGAGACTACCCCGATCTACAAGTCGCTCGGGGACTACCGGTGGACCGCCGACCTGATACTCTGCAACTGGCACATGGCCGAGACCGGGCAGGTGCCCGACGGAGAACTGGAGGCGGAGTTCGGCAATTCCGGGGGCGGCTTCGACCGAATGCGGTTCCTGTTCCCCGAGAGCGGCCCGCGTACCGACCCGTCCGAGATCAACACCTCGATCGAACTGAACAAACGCAAGGACGGCAGGCCGGAGATCACCATAGACATCCCCGTCTACGGCGGCGGCATGTCGTTCGGCTCCGTCAGCCCCATCACCATGCTGGCCAAGGCCCGGGCGGCGATGGCATGGAACACGTTCAGTTGTACAGGCGAGGGAGGCTATCCCGAGCGGCTGTTCCCGTACAGCGAGCACATGATCACCCAGGTGGCGACGGGCCTGTTCGGCGTGCGCGAGGAGACGATCGGTATGGCGCCGATTGTCGAGTTCAAGTACGCGCAGGGAGCGAAGCCGGGCCTCGGCGGACATCTGCTCGGCGACAAGAATACGCCCGCCGTCGCCCTGATGCGCGAGGCAGTGCCGGGGACCCCGCTCTTCTCGCCGTTCCCTTTCCACAGCGTCTACTCCGTCGAGGACCACAAGAAGCATCTGGACTGGATAAAGCACATCAACCCGCGAGCGCTCGTCTCGTGCAAGGTCTCGACCCCGGTTGACGTGGACATGGTTGCCGTCGGCTCCTATCACGCAGGCGCAAACATCATCCACCTCGACGGGAGTTATGGCGGGACGGGAGCTGCCCCAGAGATCGCAAAGAAAAACATTGCCATGCCGATAGAATACGCGATCTCCAAGGTGCACACTTTCCTGGTCGAGGAAGGCATCCGGGACGAGGTGGCCTTCATCGTCGGAGGCGGGGTGCGCACGCCGTGGGACCTGGCGAAGGCGATCGCCCTCGGGGCGGACGGTGTGGTGATAGGCACGCCGGAGATGGTCGCACTGGGATGTATACGCTGCGCCAGGTGCGAGAGCGGCAAGGGATGCGCGCGAGGCATCGCATCCACGAACCCGGAGATGGTCGAGAAGATGACGCTCGAGTGGGCGACGCAGCGGCTGATCAACATGCTGAACGCGTGGCGCACTCAACTCGTGGACATACTGAGCAGGTTCGGCATGAAGGATATCAAGGAGCTTCGAGGGAGATCCGATCTCCTCGAGCATGCGGACTACGAGCGTTGACGAACGGCAAGGACCGTCATCCTGAACTTGACTCAGGATCAATCCCGTGGATGCTGAACCAAGTTCGGCACGACGGTCGTAGTGAGATAACATGAACGATTTCGCGAAGAGAATCTTAGAGAGCCGACGCTGGATGATGGACGGATGGAAATGCCAGCAGCCTCCTCACACCGAGGAGGAAGGCGGCTGCGGGGTCACCGGGTTCGCGTGCAGCATCCCGGTAAGCGGCAGGCACATCTACGAGCCGTCTGTCCAGATGCACAACCGCGGCAACGGTAAGGGCGGAGGCATCGCGGCCGTCGGGCTCGATGCCGAGCGGCTTGGGGTCTCGAAAGAGATTCTGCGGGATGACTACATCCTGCAGATCGCACTTCTCGATCCTGCCTGCCGTAACGCCGTCGAAGCCGAGTTCATCAACCCGATGTTCAACGTCGACCACGCGCAGATGATCCCGCGAATCGAGGATTTCCACGATATCCCGGGCATGGAGGTCCAGCCGCCGGACGTCATGCAGTACTTCGTGCGCGCGAAGCCCGATGCCATCAAGAAGTTTGCCGACGAGCGCGGCCTGGCCGGACTGCCGGCACGAGACATCGAGGATGAGTTCGTCAACCAGAACTCGTTCGAGCTCAACTCGAAGTACTACGCATCGCTCGGTGACAAGCAGGCTTTCGTCCTCTCGCAGGGACGGAACATGCTGATCCTCAAGATCGTCGGCTATGCCGAGCAGATCGTCACATACTACAAGCTCGAGGATTTCAAGGCGCACGTCTGGATCGCCCACCAGCGATACCCGACTCGCGGTCGAGTCTGGCATCCCGGCGGCGCTCACCCGTTCTGCGGGCTGAACGAGGCGCTGGTCCACAACGGCGACTTCGCGAACTACTATTCGGTAACCGAGTACTTGGCTCAGAGGAACATCAGGCCGCTCTTCCTGACGGACACCGAGGTCTCGATCCTCGTGTTTGACCTCTGGAACCGTGTGTACAAGTACCCGCTGGAGTACATCATCGAGGGCCTTGCGCCTACGATGGAGCGCGACTTCGATATGCTGCCCGAAGCGAAGAAGGACCCGTACCACCGCATCCAGACGAGCCACATCCACGGCTCGCCGGACGGTCCGTGGTTCTTCATCATTGCACGCAACGACGCGGCGAACGATGCGTTCCAACTCCTAGGCATCACGGACACGGCGATGCTTCGGCCTCAGGTGTTCGCGATCCAGGACGGCGAGGTGCAGATCGGCCTTGTCTGCAGCGAAAAGCAAGCCATCGACGCCACACTCGCGAGCCTGGCGAAGGAAGACAGTCGGTTCTGCACGGTCGCCGATGAGTACTGGAACGCCCGCGGAGGAAGCTACACCGACGGCGGATCGTTCATCTTCAACGTGAGTCCGGACGGCAACGGCGGCTACAAGCTCTCCTGCGTGGATAAGTTTGGAAGGCAGAAGACAGTCAAGGCGGGCGAGAGGCCGGACTGCAGACTGCAGATCGCGGATTGCAGACTGGGACACGCGACCGCCGAGATTCTTGCTGATGAGACCGGATTCGCGCTTTTCGAGGCCGGGAAGTCGGCGGCTCTGACGGCGGAGATGAAGGGATTGGTGAGCCTGTGCTCCGAGTTGGCCGCCGGTCCGATGACTGACTCCGAGCGCACGGCCGCGATCAACGGACTGACTCTCTTGATCGACCGCCGGTATCCGACCGGAACGACCAAGCGAAGCACGATCCTCCAGCTGCTGAACGGATGCCTGAGAGCGGTCTTCGAGTCCATGCCGTCTATCGCCGGAGAACCCTCTTCAGTATATGCGCGCATCGACTGGGAGACCAGGGATGCGCTCCGCGCCCCCACTGGCCCGGAGGAAGTGCTCGTCGTGAACGCGCACGACTTCCCGCCCGAGGGCGACGACTGCGACTCCCGGCTGGTGGTCAGAGCTGAGGAACTGGGATGGAAGCGGTTCATCTGCCACGGCTACGTGGGGCAGAGGTTCCTCGGCTGCGGGTTCGGCCCGGCGACGCACGATGTCACCATAGACGCCTACGGGAGCACCGGCGACTACCTAGGCTCGGGCCTCGACGGCATGACGGTCATCGTTCATGGGAACGCCCAAGACCAGGTCGGCCAGATCATCAAGGAAGGCCGCCTCGTGATCCACGGCGACGTCGGCCAGACGTTCATGTACGGCGCGAAGGGCGGCAAGGTCTTCGTCAAGGGCAACGCCGCCGGACGACCGTTGATCAACGGCGTGGGACGGCCGAAAGCGGTCATCAACGGCACATGCCTCGACTTCCTGGCGGAATCATTCATGGCGGGCGATCCGCTCACGGGCGGGGGGTTCGTCATACTGAACGGCATCAAGTTCGATGATGACGGCAACGTCACCGACCTGGAGACGCCGTACTCCGGCTCGAACCTGTTCTCGCTGGCCTCGGGTGGAGCGATCTACGTCCGAGACCCGCATCGGCTGTGCGACGACGAACAGCTCAACGGCGGCGAGTACCGCGAGTTGTCAGATGCGGACTGGAAGCTGATCCTGCCGTATCTCGAGGACAACGAGCAACTCTTCGGCATCCCGGTCTCCCGGCTGCTGACGGTTGACGGAGAACTTCGCGAGCCGGCGAAGGTCTACCGAAAGGTCGCTCCGGCGTCGAAGGTCGGGGTCGTCGGCCACGTGGACGATGATTCGAACGCTGGTAAGGGATCAGATGAGTAAGACAATCACCATTGAGAGGATAGACAATGGCCTGCTCAGGGAGGTCGACCCTGAAGGGCGGCTGAACCTGACGCTCTGCCTGCAGTGCCGAAGATGCTCGTCGGGCTGCACGATGCGCCAAGAGACGGATATCCTTCCGCATCAGCTCAACCGGATGGCCGCGCTGGGGATGAAGAAGCAGATCCTCGAGAGCAAGGCGATCTGGGCGTGCATATCGTGCAACACCTGCGTGTCGCGCTGCCCGATGCAGGTTGATACCCCTGCCCTGGTGGATGCTCTGCGCTCGATGGCGGAGTCGGCGCCCGGCGACCTGGAACGCGTGAAGATCTTCAACGAGACGATGCTCGGCTCGGTGAAGCGGTTCGGCCGGTCGTATGAACTCGGGCTCATGGCCGTATACAAGCTCCGGGCGAGAGACTTCTGGAGCGATCTCGCCAAGTTCCCGTCGATGTTGCTGAAGGGCAAGATGAAGCTTCTCCCGCCATCGACCGAGGGACGCGGCGCGGTGGCCTCGATCTTTGAGAGAGTCCGGAACGCAAGGAGGGCACGGCGATGAAATACTCCTTCTTCCCGGGATGCTCGCTCGAATCGACGGCTTCGGACTTCCAGGCCTCGACACTCGCAGTCGCCAAGGCGCTCGGAGTCAGGCTCGAGGAGATTCCCGGCTGGACGTGCTGTGGATCGTCTCCGGCTCATGCCACGGATCCTCTGCTGGCGGCGTCGCTTCCAGCCCGAAACCTGGCGATCGCCGAGGACGCCGGTCAGGACGTAGTCGTGTGCTGCGCGGCCTGCTACGGACGGCTCGCTTCGGCGAACCTTGCGATAAGAGAGGATGAGTCGCTGCGCGCTGAGGTGGCGAAGACGATCGGGCGCGAGTACGAGGGCAAGGTCAGGGTGCGGCATCTGCTGCAGGTGCTTCTGGAGGACATCGGCCCCAAGGAAGTCAAGGACGCGGTCACGCGCTCCCTCGGCGGGATGAGGGTCGCATGCTACTACGGCTGTCTACTCACCCGCCCGAGCGAACTCAGCATCGCCGACCACCCGGAGGACCCGCAGTTGATGGAAATTCTCCTGGAGGCCGCGGGCGCGGAGCCGATCGAATGGCCGTACAAGACGGAGTGCTGCGGCGCGAGTTTCTCTATCACGCGAACCGACACCGTCAAGCGCCTTAGCGGCGAGATCCTGCGGATGGCCAAGGAGAGCGGAGCGGACTGCATCGCGGTGGCCTGCCCGCTCTGCCAGACGAACCTCGATCTGCGGCAGTCGGATATCGAAAAGGCGACCGGCGAGCAGTTCGGCCTGCCGGTGTTCTACTTCACCCAGCTTCTGGGGCACGCGTTCGGACTCTCCGACGACGAGCTGGGAATCGGGAAGTTGATGACGGACCCGTCGAGAGTGTTGGCGAGGTAGAGTACGAGTATGAGTACGGACAAGAATACGGTTGGCGCAGTAATGGTGTGTGGAGGCGGAATCGCCGGGATTCAGTCGGCGCTCGACCTCGCCAACTCGGGGTTCAGGGTCTACCTCGTCGAGAAGTCGCCGACCATCGGCGGGAAGATGGCGCAACTCGACAAGACCTTCCCGACCGGGGACTGCGCCACCTGCATCGTCTCGCCGAAGCTCGTCGAGGCAGCTCGCAATCTGAACATCGAGATCCTTACTCAGTCACAGATCGAAGAGATGAGCGGCGAGCCCGGTGCGTTTCGCGTGAAGGTGCGGCAGAAGGCCCGCTTCGTGGACATCGAGAAGTGCAACGCGTGCGGCGACTGCGAGAAAGTCTGCCCCGTCATGGTGCCGGACGACTTCAACCGCGGGCTGAGCAAAACGACCGCGATCCACAAGATTACCGCGCAGGCGGTCCCGAACGCTCACGTCATCGACAAACGCAAGCGCCCGCCGTGCGTGTCGGCGTGTCCAATGGGCCAGAACGCTCAGGCGTATATAGCGTTGATCGCGAAGAGCAAGTTCGCTGAGGCGGCGGAGATCATCCGCAAGGATAATCCCCTGCCCCTCATCTGCGGCTACGTCTGCCATCGCCCGTGCGAGGCCGAATGCCAGCAGGGACGATACGGCGATCCGGTCTCGATCCGCGAGCTGAAGAAGTTCGCGCTCGATCAGGCTCCGGCCGGCACCACTGAGAACGCTCCTGTCAGCCGATCCGAGAGGGTCGCGATCATCGGATGCGGTCCGGCGGGACTCGGCGCGGCGGACTACCTCGCGCGCAAGGGATACGGCGTCACGATCCTCGAGGCGCTTCCGGTCCCGGGCGGCATGATGAGGGCCGGCATCCCCGACTTCCGACTTCCCAGAGACATTCTTGACGACCAGATTGGCCACATCCTCGATCTCGGCGTCGAGGTGAAGTATGACACGCCGGTCGGGCCCGGGCTGACCCTCGACGACCTGCTGAAGGATTACGAGGCAGTCTTCGTCGGAGTCGGCGCGCAGAAGAGTTCGGGGCTCGGCATCGAGGGCGAAGACCTCAAGGGCGTTCGGCCCGGCATCGAGTTCATCAAGCAGGTCAACCTCGGCGAGAAGGTCGAGATCGGCAAGAAGGTCGCGGTCATCGGAGCTGGCAACGCGGCAATGGATATCGCACGCACCGCGCTCCGGCTCGGCGCGAACGAAGTGACGATCGTCTACCGCCGGACGAAGCGCGAGATGCCCGCCGACCCGGTGGAGGTCGAGGACGCGATCAAAGAGGGCGTGAAGTTCGTCTTCCTCACGAACCCAAAGCGGTTCGTGGGCAAGGACGGCGTCCTCACCGGGATCGAATGCCTCAAGATGAAGCTTTCTGACGAGCGCGACGCGTCCGGCCGCAGAAGGCCCGAGCCCGTCGAGGGCTCCGAGCATATGATAGAATTCGACGAGGCCGTCGTGGCGACGGGCCAGACGCCGGACCTCGCATTCTGCGAGGGATCGGAGATCGAGTTGAACAAGTGGGGCCTGCTCAAGGTCGACCCGATCACCCTCGCCACCAACAAGCCGGGCATCTTCGCGGGCGGCGACGTGTGCGCGGGTGCAGGGACCTTGAGCGAGGCGGTCGGCGCGGGAATCCGGGCGGCCGTATCAATAGACAGGTTCATCAACGGTGAAGACCTCGCCGAGGGGCGCGAGCCCGATTCGCGCATCTGGACCGACGACGATCACCGCAACCTGGAGAGAGCCCAGTACCGCGAGAAGCGCATGAAGAGCGTCAGGGTCGAGGCCGATCACGCCAGGGGCTATGCGGTCGCGGATGCGATCGCCGAGGCGGAGAGATGCCTCGCCTGCGGGATCTGCTGCGAGTGCATGGAGTGTGTGAAGGCGTGCCAGCCCAAAGCGATCAACCACGAGATGAAGGACACCGTCCGCGACATCGAGGTCGGTGCGGTCATCCTGTCGCCCGGATACGAGGAGTTCGACGCTCGACTGCGCGGCGAGTTCGGCTTCGGGAGGTATCCCAACGTCGTCACCAACGTACAGTTCGAGCGCATTCTCTCCGCGAGCGGGCCGTTCGGCGGGCACGTGATCAGGCCGTCCGACGGCGAGGAGGCCAAGCGCATCGCCTTCATTCAGTGCGTCGGCTCAAGAGATGTGTCGAGCGAGAAGCCGTACTGCTCGGCGGTCTGCTGCATGGCGGCGATCAAGGAATCGGTCGTGGCGAAGAGCCACTCCCCCGAACTCGACGCAACGATCTTCTACACGGATATCCGCGCGTACGGCAAGGATTTCGACAGATACTTCGAGCGCGCGAAGACCGACGGTGTCCGGTTCGAGCGGAGCATGGTCTCTCGCGTCGTCGAGATGCCGGGCTCGAAGTCGCTCAGGCTCTCCTACATCAAGGACGGAGTCCCGGTGGACGAAGAGTTCGACATCGTGGTGCTCTCGACCGGCATAAGGCCGAGCGATGAAGCGATCCGGACCGCGGGCGCGGTCGGCGTCCAGATCAATGAGTGCGGATTCTGCCAGACCGACGGCACGGTGGCGACGTCTCGGAACGGTGTCTTCGTCGCCGGCGCGTTCCAGGAGCCGAAGGACATTCCCGAGACCGTCGCACAGGCGAGCGCGGCTGCGGCGATGGCGATGGAGCTTCTTGCGCCCGCCCGTGGCACGATGGTCGTCGAGAAGACTTATCCGCGCGAACACGATTTCGCCGATGCGCCGCCGAGGATCGGCGTGTTCATATGCCATTGCGGCACGAACATTTCGTCGGTCGTCGATGTCGAGAAGGTAGTCGAGGCGGCGAAAGGCATGCCGTTCGTCGCCTATGCCGAGAACGCGATCTACGCCTGCGCCGACAACACGCAGGATCGAATCAAGGAATTGATCGAGGAGCATCACCTCAACCGCCTGCTCGTCGCGTCCTGCACGCCGAGGACTCACGAGGCGCTTTTCCGAGATACGGCGAGGGAGTGCGGCCTGAACCCGTTCCTAGTAGACATGGCGAACATCCGCGACCAATGCTCGTGGGTGCATTCGGCCGATCCCGAAGCCGCGACCGAGAAATCCATTGATCTCGTGCGAATGGCCGTCGCCCGCGCGTCGAGATTGACATCGCTCACGAGCGAGGAGCTGCCGGTCACTCAGTCTGCGCTCGTTCTCGGAGGCGGCCCGAGCGGAATGACGGCAGCGATTTCCCTCGCGAATCAGGGATTCCGCGTGCATCTGGTCGAGAAAACCGACGCGCTCGGGGGCCGACTGAAGGGATCCGCGGAGACGGAACTGCTCGCACGACTGGTCAAGATGGTCGAGGAGCATCCGCTGATCTCGACGTATCTCTCGTCGAAGCTCGACACGCTTTCGGGCCATGTCGGGGAGTTCGAGAGCGAGATTGAGGCGCCTGAGGGACCGAAGAAGGTCGAGCACGGCGTCCTGATAGTCGCCGTCGGCGGCACGGAGTACGCCCCGACCGAGTACCTCTACGGCCACGACGCCAGAGTAATGACTCAGCGAGAGATGGAGAAGAGGCTCGCGTCCGGCGATCTCAAGCTGTCCGACAAGCCGACTGTCGCCATGATCCAGTGCGTCGGCTCCCGCAATGAAGAGCGGCCGTTCTGCAGCCGAATGTGCTGCATTGACGCCGTGAGAAACGCGATCCGCATCAAGGAACAGAGTCCGAGCGCGAACGTACTCGTTCTCTATCGCGACATGCGGACGTACGGATCGAACGAACTGCTCTACCAGAAGGCGCGTGAGCTCGGCGTGCTCTTCGTACGGTACGATCCCGAGCAGCCGCCCGAGGTCTCGAACGATGGGTCGCTCCGGATCAAGTTCACCGAGCCCGACCTCGGCGTCCCGATGGACCTGGCGGTCGATCTGCTCGTTCTCTCGACAGGCACTTCGCCCGCGACCGACAACGTGGACGTCTCGGAGCTTGCGAAGATACCGATCAACGCGGACGGGTTCTTCCTCGAGGCGCATGTGAAGCTTCGGCCGGTGGACTTCGCATCGGAGGGCATCTTCCTCTGCGGAAGCGCCCACTCGCCGAAGACGACGATGGAGAACATCCAGCAGGGACGAGCGGCCGCGGGACGCGCTGCGACGATCCTGAGCAAGAAGACTATGGTCGTCGGTGGCCAGGTGAGCCACGTGGACGTTCGGAAATGCGTCTCATGCCTTACCTGCGTGAAGGTCTGCCCTTACGACGCCCCCGAGATCAGCGAGGTCAACGGCAAGAACAGGGTGGAGATCGTCGCGGCGAAGTGCATGGGCTGCGGAAGTTGCGCGGCGGCCTGCCCGGCGAAGGCGATCCAGCTCCGGAACTTCACTGACAAACAGTTGGAGGCCGCAATCGAAGCCCTCCTGGAGGCGGTGACTCGCTGATGACTGATTTCGAGCCGAGAATCCTTGCTCTCTGCTGCCATTACTGCGCATACGCGGCGGCGGACCTCGCCGGCTCGACACGCCTGCAGTATCCGCCGAATGTGCGCGTCCTGCGCCTCCCGTGCACCGGGAAGGTGGACATAGACTACGTCATGAAGGCCTTCGAGAACGGCGTGGACGGCGTGATAGTCGCTGGCTGCCTCGAGGGAGGATGCCACTTCGAGGAGGGCAATCTCTACGCGAAGAAGCGGGTCGGTCTGGCGAAGGAAGTACTCGCCGAAGCCGGCATCGAGGGCGATCGGCTGGAGATGTTCAACCTCTCTTCGGCTGAGGGCAACCGCTTCGCGGAGATAGTCGAGACAATGACGGAGAGAATCAAGCGCCTGGGACCGAATCCGGTCCGCGTTGGAGTATAGGAGTAATGGACGTTGTCATGCTGAACTTGGTTCAGCATGACGGCCTCGACCACTCCCCCAAAGGAGTCTGACATGATCGTTGCTCACCGCAAACACATACAGGACCTGAAGGCCTTGCTCGCCGATTACCCGCGCGTGCTCGTGCTCGGATGCGGCACTTGCGTAACCGTCTGCCTAGCGGGCGGAGAGCGCGAGGTCGGGATGATCAGTTCCGCGCTCAGGATCGCGAACAAGACGGACAAGGGCGCGTCGGAACAGACGATCGTCGAGGCCACAATCGAGCGCCAGTGCGAGAACCAGTTCATCGAGGACGCGCTCGACGAGATACTCGAGGCCGACGCGGTGCTCTCTCTCGGATGCGGTGTCGGCGTTCAGGCGATCGCGGAGCGGTTCCCGAACAAGCCGGTCTACGCCGGACTCGATACGCTGTTCATGGGACTCCTGCAGCAGCAGGGAATCTGGACCGAGAAGTGCGTCGGATGCGGGACGTGCGTGCTCGGGAGCTACGGCGCGGTCTGCCCGATCACCCGCTGCTCGAAGGCACAGCTCAGCGGCCCGTGCGGCGGCGCTCGCGAGGGGAAATGCGAGGTTGACCCGGACATGGACTGCGCCTGGCAGTTGATCTACGACCGCCTGAAGGCGCTCGGACAACTCGACCGCCTTGCCGAGCCCGCTCCCCTCGCCAACTGGTCGAAGTCGCACGAAGGCGGCGCGAGGAAGATCGTCCGCGAGGACCAGCGGATTGAGAAGTGAGGAGTCGGGAGTGGTGAGTGTAGAGTGTGACTGGTGTTGTTCGGGATGGAGTTGCACTCCATCCCGTTTTCATTTTGGCGACATTCTGCATCGCCACTCAGTGGCGATGTACGGGCCGGCAGCACTCAGCCTATAAACACCTGGGCGATCCTCTCTCGGGCGGTTCGCCGCTCTTCGTGCGAAACCCCGCAGCTGGGCTGGAGGACAAACACGATAGCACACTCATGCCCGGCGATACATGCCCGATCGCTCGTACCGTGTCGCGCTCGCATGCTGCCACAGGGACGACCGGACTTGCCGCTAGCCGTGTTGTACCAGTACAGATGCTCGCATGCCCACTTTCCTATCGGCACTATCACCCTGGGCTTCACTTCGGCTACCACTTTGTCAAAGAACTTCTTGCGACAAGTGCCGATCACCCGATTGGCCTGTCTTCCGTACTTGCTTCCACACTGCACCAATTCGACGTGAGCGACACCCGTCCCCTCGGGCAAGCCGCTCAGAATGGTCTCCTTGTATTTGTCGAAAGCCTTCGGCCCGTCGATCTCTCCTCTAGGTATGCGCTTCTGCGCCTCATCCGGATGGTCTGTCCACTTGGGATTGATGCCCACCGTCAGCACCTGAACCGGATAATCGATCTGGTCAGCCCAAGGTACTGTGATCATCGGGCCGCAGTCACCTGCGCACTTGTACTTGGTGACGGCATGACACTCGTTCGATGCGTCGGCGATCGCCGCTGCACGGCACGCCACAACTTCCTTCTGAAGCTCGATCAAGGCGGGATAGCGCATGGGTAGTTCCTCCACCGGTGCTCCTAAGCAGCGCACACCTCGACATCATTCGCCATGAAACGATCTGTCTCCTGCAGGATGGCTGATTCGGGGTATCAACCGTAAGCCGACCCAGCACCTATTCCCCAACACCCGACTCCTACGTGGAACGGCCATGCTTGCGGTAGTACTGCATGCCTTCGATGAGGGTGCGGAGGTTCTCCCAGGGGACTCCGGGGACGATGGAGCTAGATGCGCCGAGGAAGAGGCCGGTCCGTGGGCCGCGTTCGACCAGCCAGTCGAGTTCGCGCTTGACATCGGGGGGCGTGCCCATGGGGAGTGTGCGCGTGACCGATGAGCCGGCGATGATGAGCAGGTCGCGGCCCTCGCGGTCCTTCATCCGGCAGATGCGCTCGTAGTCCATGCCGTCCTCGTACTGGAACCCCTGGAACCCGCTGAGCCCGGCATCGAGCAGGCGCGGAACCATCTCCACCAGGTTGCCGTCACAGTGCCAGATCAGGCGGACACCGGTCTTCAGGACGGGTTCGAGGCATCGCGCGAAGTGCGGAAACCATAGGCGGTCGAGCGATTCGACGTTCACCAGCGTGCCTCGCGAGTCCGCCATGTCATGATCGAGGCGGTAGAGCGGCGGGAGGTCTCCCTCGACGAACGCGCGGGCGGCGGCCCGGTTGTTCCGGAGCGCGAGATCGGCCTGGAGGGAGAAGTGCTTCTCGATCACGTCGGGATAGAGGGCGTATGCGGAGAAGTAGTTCACATAGCCGTAGGTTCCGTAGGCGAAGCCGGGGAAGGCGATGAATCCGTACGGACCCTTCAGGATCGAAGGGCCGAGCTTCTCCTGGATCGCGCGCTCACTGGCGAGGATCTGCCCCACCCTCGCGTCCTCATCGTAGTCCTCAGCAGCGGATACGAGCTTCGGGAGGACGAACCGCTCCATGTGCTCGACGACTGCTTCCGGCGAGTCCACGAGCATGCCGTCGAGGACGATTCCCTCAGCGCCGGTTGTGACGCCGTGAGCCTTGCCCTGGAAGCCGTGGTCGCCCATGGTGAGCGGGTTCTCGGGAATGTACTGGTCGAGGAGGCATGTGCCGAGGGCACGCTGCATCGCGAGGTAGACCTCCTCCGGGCATCTGACGTAGTCACCCGGAGCGACGCCGGCGATTCGCTCGATGTGGGCGTGTTCCATGACATTGAGCAGCCAGGATGGGATGCCCTTCACCGGACGCTGGTGGATGGTGTCGAGCGCGAGTTCGGCGGTCGGCGTCATGAGACGTATGGGAACGATGGGACAGATGGGACTCGTGCTGCCACGACTTGCACCTATGCCTTCGGATCGAACTGCGGAACCCTGAGCTGCCTCCCTCCCTGCAGGGCCGACTTGTGAGCCACGATGCCAGGCACCGTCATAGCGAGCGCCTCGTAGATGTTGACGGCGGGCGTGCGATCGTGCGCGAGAGCGTCAATGAACTCGTGGGTGATGAAGGTGTGCGATCCGCCGTGTCCGCTTTCATGGCGAAGCGGCTCGGGGAGCATGTCGGTCTTCCAGTATTCGGGCAGGGCATACTGCTCGAAATCAGGCAGATCGCGGACGAAACCGGCATCGTCCTTCTCAGTCTGCTTGCCGGACCTGATTATCACCGCCCCGACTCCGTTGGGATTCGGATCGAACAGGCTCGTTTTCGAACCGTACCACTGGCCCCGCTCGGTGCCGCGGGCCGGGACGTTCCAGTATACAGCCACGCGGAAACCGTGTCCCTTGTCCGTCGTGAAGAACGCGGTCTCGTTGCAGAAGGGATTCTTGTACTGATTGTCCTTGTAGTACTGAGTGCCGTCGCTCCAGCCGGTGCATGAGACCTTTGTAAGCCGCTCCCGGGTCACCCCGACGAGGTAGGCGGTGCAGTGGGTCGGGTAGTTCATCGGCGGGAGTCCGTAGCGCCAGGTTCTCTGTCCGTCCTCGACGTAGAGCACATCGAGGCCTGGGTGGTGATACTCGGCCTCCGTGTAGAAGATCTCGCCGAACCTGCCTTCCGTCATCCACTGACGCGCGGTGATGACGGCGGGGTGCCAGTAGCTCGTCTCCGCCATCATGTAGCTCAGGCCGGTGGACTTCACGGTGTCGAGCAGGTCCTCCGCCTCGTCGAGCGTCATGCACGCGGGGACGGCGCTGATCACGTGCTTGCCCGCCCTCATACATGCGACGGCGTGGCGGACGTGATCGGGCGCGCCGGTGAAAACCCCGACGGCGTCTATATCCTTCGCCTTGATGAGCTCTTCGAGCGAGGGATAGGTGTTCGTGCAGCCGTAGGTCTTGACAAGGGTCTCCAGCCTGTCGGCCCGGAGATCGCTGACGGCCTGAACCACGCAGTCCGGGTGTTCGTGGAACTGGAACGTCGCGCCGAACCTCCCGCCGACTATGCCGATGCGTACCTTTTTCACGGATGCACTCCTCTCCGACTGAGCCGTCACGATCCGGGGCGCTACGGTCATGCCGACCAACGCCGCGCCGCCGGCCTGCAGGAAGCGCCTTCGAGTCAATGTCGCTTTGCTCCCAGGTTCTTTCATGGTCGTCTCTCCTTGTGAAGCCCGAACCGAGATGGCCTCGGACGGAAGCCCGAGGCCATCTGGCTGTTAACTGCGACTTCGCCTTACTGTGCTTTACTCCTTGGGAGCGCTGAACTCCTTCTCATCCACCTTCGGCTTATTGGTGAGCTCATTCCTGGTCTCTTCAGTGAGCACGCTTATCGCATCGTCATCAACCAGGATATGCGGTGTCAGGAAGACCATCAGCTCGCTTTTCTCGTTCTTCCAGTCCCGGGACTTGAACAGCTCACCGATCAGCGGGATCTGCGAGATGATCGGGACCGCCGTAGTGACCCTCTGGCGGTTCTCCTTGATGATACCTCCGATGACGATCGTCTGCCCGTCCTTCACGAGTATGGAAGTCTCCGCCCGCCTGCTGGCGATGATTGGCGCGTTCATTTCGGGCTCGTTGCCGATGATCTCGTCTATCGTCTGCAGCACGTCGAGCGCGATCACATCGGTGGTTTCGTTGACGTGGGGCGTAACGACCAGGGAGACGTTGACCGGCTTGAACTCCACGGAACGAAGGACATTGCCCGCGTTCGTGTCCTGTGAGGACGAGATGTAAGGCACCTCCTTGCCGATGCTGATCGTCGCCTCGACATTGTCGGCGGTCGTGATCCGTGGCGTCGAGTAGACCTTCACGTTGGACCGCGTCTGGAGCGCCTGCAGGAGGCCCTTCAGGTTGTCGCTGATCACGCTGTATTTGAGGCCGGTCGTTATGTCCGAGAGCTTGAACCCGGTGCTCCCAGTCTGCTCCGGAGTGCCGTCCGGCGCGGTCTCCTTGCTGCTCCACGTCCACTCGATGCCGAACTTGGTGCTGTCGTCGAGGGTGACATCCACGATGGCGACCTCGATGTAGACCTGGGCGGTCCGCCGGTCGAGTTGCTCAATGATCTTCTCGATCGCACCGAACACCTGCGCCGGCCCAGTGACCAGCAGGGAGTTCGTCTTCTCCTCGGCCACGACCGTGATGTTCCTCAACTGATCGAGGGGGCCGCCCTCATCCCGACTCTGGTTGCCCATCATGAAGTCGAAGAAGCTGCCCGTTCGGCGGTACTCGCCTCGGAACAGACGGTTCAGGCTGTCCGCCAGGTCAACCGCCGCCGCGTACTTGAGCGAGAAGATGCGGGTGATATCGCTAATGACCCTCGGCGCATCGAGTTCCCTGATCATGTCCTCGAACGCCTTCATGTTCTGCTCCGTAGCCGTAACGATCACGGAGTTGGTGCGGATATCGGCGACTATGACATTGCGCTTCAGGCCGGCGTACCCGGTCGGCGTGCCCTGGCCCCGGCCTCCACCGTACCAGAAGTCCCAGGGATTGCGACGACCGCCGCTGGTGTCGGCGCCGCCCTGCGGCTGCTCGAAGAGATTGTTGAGTTGGGTGGCGACCATATTCGCGTCAGCGTACTGCAGGGCGAAAACCTTCGCCTTGACCTCTGGCTCGGTGTCAACATCGAGCTTCTTGAGGGTGTCGAGCACGAGTTTGATCTTCTCCCGGGAGGACGAGATGATCAGGCTGTTGGTGCGCGTATCCGGCGCGAGGCGTATCTCACCCTTGAGGGTGATGATGCCGTCGTCGCTCTTGACCTGCTGCTGCTGGCCTTCCTGACCTCTCTGCTGCTGTTGCTGCTGACCGGGCGCGCCGGCAGGCTTCAGCTGGTAGATTTGGGTGAGCGTCTCGGCAAGGCTGTCCGCGCTCGAATGCTTGCACTGGTAGACCTCGACCTCGATCACGTCGGATGTGTCCTTGTCGAGCGCCTTCACGATCTCCGCGATGCGCCTGATATTTCCGGCGTTGTCCGTAACGATAAGGGTGTTCGTCGTCGTAATGGCAACGCAGCTCGCCTGGGCTTCATCAATGAGGGGCTTGAGATCGTCCTTCAGTTTCAGGGCGCTGATGTACTCCAGCGGCATGACCTGCGTCACCATGTTGTCGCTGGGAACGATGGATCCCGGATCCTTACCCTCCTGAACGACGGCCTGGTCGGAGACCGCCTTCTTCAGCGGGACCACGCGGATGACCTTGTCTTCGAACGTGCCGACCATCAGGTAACCCCTCACGCGAAGCGCGGCGTTGACGACCTCATAGGCATCCGCGAGCGGGATCTCCTTCTGGCTGACGATGGTCACGTTGCCGGTTAGGGCGGGATCGCACACTATGGGAACCCCGCTCGCCGTGCTAATGAACTTGACGACGCTGATGACGTCGGCCTTGTCGAAACTCATCGAGACCCTAGTCGCCGCGGGGTTCGGCCGACCCGCAGGCTCCGAGTCCGCCTGACCCGGAAGGCCCGGGAGCTGACCCACCGAGGCCGGAGGCATACCGCCGGCGCCGGGGCGCCTGCCTCCGGCGTTCTGGGCGAGGGCCGGCGCGAAGAGGCCCGACGAGACGAGTACTACGAATATGATTGACAGTCGGCGCATATCTGTTTCCTTCCTATGAGACGCGCATCGCGTCAGCCGCTCGGCTGCGGTTTAGGGCCGCCCCCTTCAGGTTTCTGATCGCCGCCCGGTTTCGCAGCGGCGGGCGGGGCGTCGGTCTTGTTCTCACCGATCGAGAGAGCGAACTGCAGGCCGTTCTTCTCCAGCACGATCAACTGCGGGCTGACCGTCATCACCCGGTAGCCGAAAGCGCTCTGACCCTGGCTCACGTAGCGCCACTCCTTGGTCTGCAGGTTCTCGATCAGTGCCTGCTCGACGCCCCCTATTCTCACCGAACCCGTGAACGCGACGTTCTTCCTGGTCTCGTCAATGTTGCCCATCGGGGCGACCGGCATCGGCGGCAGAACCGGAGAGGGTGCCGGGGTCGGCCTCGTCGCGCCGGAGGCGCCCCTCGACTGGTTGCCGCCCGACGCGGCCGAAGCGCCGACGTTCACGGCCTGAAAGAGATTCCTCTGCGCGATGACGGCATAGGGATCGCCGACTTGGGGGCGGACCTCGGGCGCCGCGGCGCCTGCCTTCTTCTCATCAACGGTGACCCTGACGCCGCCGGCTCTCTGCGAGGCGGGCGTGAGTTCTTCCCGCCCCGGAGGCGCGGCGGCCATTCGGCTCACTGCGTAGACCAACCCGGCCAGCACGACCACCATGGCGGCCACGGCATAGGCCGCCTTACGGGGAGTTATCTCCGTCGTGCGCAGGCGTTCGAGCATGCTCATTTCGCACCTCCACCGGCTTCCTTTGGAGCGCGGCGAATGCCCATCGTCTGTGCATCCATCCCATCCGACGACGGCGCGGCTCTGCTGCCTGTCCGCACTTCACCCGCGTCGGATTTGCCGTTCTTCGCCCTTGCCGGCTTCTCCGGACGAGTTGACGTGGTTTCCTCAGAACGCGGGCGTTCCGAACGATCGGGCTTCGCCATGGGTCTGACGGGGGACCTTGCCTCCGGCGGACTCGAGGCCGATCTTGCAGCGGGCCTCGCGACGGGTGCGACCGACCCCTTCGCCTGCTGGTTGGCGGCCTCAGGTTTGTCCGGCTCCGTCGTCTCAGGTTTGGCAGCGAACCTCTCCGTCTTCTTCACGGGGAGGGACGCCCGGCGTCTGACGACCGGCGCGTTCTGATCGAGCACGACGAACGAGGCGACGGTCATGTTTATCTGCAGCCCGCTGTCCCCGTCCTGAGCCTGCCGAACCTCGAGTCGCTCTACATCCAGGAGAGGTCTCGAATTGCGTACGTCCCTCAGAACCTCCGTCAGCCGCCGAAGGTCGGTCTGAAGCGCGACTCTCATCGGGAACTTGCGTATGTTCCAGTTGACGACCATCGGCTCGGGCTGGATATTCTCGGCCTTGAGACCGTTGGCCTGCACGATCCCGTTGACCTGTGCCATCATGTACGGCATCTGGTCGCTCCACGAGCAGGTGGACATCCGGCCGCCCAGCCTCAGCGAGAACTCGTCGTACTCGCTGCTCCACTTCCTGCGGTTCTCGAGGTTGCGTCGCGCATCCGCGAGGACCTGGTTCTGCGCGCGTATCTCGCGCCCAAGCCTCGACGCCGTCACCTGCTGAGCCACGACTGCGGCCAGCAGGACGGCGACAACCGCGCCAAGGATGATCGCCGCTATCGAATAAGTGCTTCTCTTGCTCTGGTTCATTGCACCACTATCCCCGTCGTCTGTCCGCCCCCACGCCGCGCGCCGCCGGTCGAGTCCGTGCCTCCCGCCGACTTGCGCTCCGGTAGGGAGCATGTGATCTGAAACTCATAGGTCTGCCCGCTCTTCGCCAGGCTGGAGAAGTCCAGCGTCACATCCTTGAAGAGCCCGAGCTGGTTCAACATGTCCACAGAATCCGCGATCGCGGAGTTGGACAGCCCCGACCCCTTGAGCACCAGCGTCTTCCCTCGCTGCGAGGCGAACTCGGTGAGCCAGATTCCCCTCGGCAGGACCTCGCTGATCCGGCGCAGAAGCTCGAGCGGGGACACCTTGTCTTCTTCGATATCCCTGACCATCCGGCCGACGTTGGCCGCCCCGACGCGAAGGTCCGGGCCTGCTCTCTGAATCTCCTGCCTGACTAACCCCACCTCGGACCTGATCAGGTTGAGCTCCGCCGACCTCTCCGCGATGCCGGAGCGACCCGCGAGAAGTGCCGCCAGCAGCGCCAGCGCCACCGCGCCCAATGAGGAGAGGGTGATCAGCTGCCGCCGCCTGCGCGCGCGCTCCTCCGAGCGATGGTGTGGCATCAGGTTGATGCCATCGGTCCCTGAGAACCCGGACAGCGCCAGCCCGGTGGCCGCCGCGAACGCCGCCGGGCTCTCCTTCATGCTGTGGCCCACGACGAGACTCGTCTCCAGCCCCCGCCAGGGATCGCCGATACTCACGTGAAGCCCGGTCCGTCTTGACAGATCCTCCGCTACTGCGGGCACGTCGGCTATCTCGCCGACGATCACGGCCTGCCTGGGCCGCTGATCCGACTCCTTCGATGGCACGGACACCGCGGACCGCCTCATCTCGAGCGCAAGCGACTCGGCCCAGGCCTCGACGGAAGACGACCCAGCGCCGTCCTCGCTCGGGCTTATGTGGGCCAAACCGCGCGCCCTCACAGCGTCTTCCCCGTCATCGAGACAGACCCCGAGATCCTGTGCGAACGCCTGCGAGAGGCCGTCGCGGCCGACGCGCACCGTGCGGCATGCCGTCAATCTGCCCGCCTGCACTATGCAGAGGTCGGTCCACTGCGCTCCTATCTGAGCCACCAGTACCGATTCCTCGTCGCTAAGGTCAAGCGCCCCGACAGCCGCCGGCGCGGATATAAGGATGGCGTCGGGAGAGAGCCCCGCCCGCTCCAGATCACCGAGCCACTGCTCGACGTCCGACCTGCGCGCGCCGCCGATGATCAGGTGGCACATCGCATCGTCCTCTGCAGAGACGACCGCGTAGTCCCAGACCACATCGGCCAGAGGCAGAGGAATCTGCGACTCGGCCTCGAAGCGGGCCATCCGGGCCATGTCAGCCGGCTTGGCCCTCGGAATCCGGGCGAACTTCACCGAGCAGAGGTGGGTCGGAAGCGACGCCGCCGCGCGCGCGGGCTGAGTCTCCGTATCCATGACAAACTGCCTCAGCGCCGCCGAGCGGTCGCCGTCCTCCGACAGCGATATGCGCGCGGCCTGCGTTACCTCGATCCCGCCCCCGGCGCGGCGCAGTTCCACGACCTTGATCTCCCCGGCGCCGATGTCAACGCCGATAGATGTCTTTGAACCCAATATCGTCATAGTTCACTCCCGCCAGTATCTGAACTGCGCCTCCGAGTCCGACGCGTCTACCACGCAGACTATCGTGCTGGATATCCGGCTCTTCTCGAGATGGCCGGTCGCCGTAATGCGATACACTCTGGAACGCACCGTCAGGTTGTCCGCCGCCTGGGAGAAGGCCGTGTCCGTCACGCCCGCCACGTCCAGTATCTTGCCCACATCCTCGAACGGTCCGTTCGACTGCCGGTATTCGACTATCTCCCGCGCGATGCTCTGGTCCATTCCCGGGACAGCGGCCAGCACCTCTACCGCAGCGGTGTTGGCGTTCACCAAACCCTCGACCGCGCCCCCTCGGTCGCCGGAGCGGACCGTGATCCGGTCGTAGATTCGGCTCACCTTGTCCCGCCCGAGGTCACGCACCCTGATGATGTCCCCGGCGCTCCGGAAACTCCGCCTGTTGCGGCGGGATATTATAGCGTCAACGTCCTCTTCGGTAAGCACGTCCCTGAACGCGCGAAGAAGCTGTTCTCTGCCCGCCGTCTGGACGTTGATCCGCTGTTCGCCGTCAACGGACGTGTCCTCGTCGTGCGAATACACCGTGAGAAGATCGGCCAGCGTCTTCCCCTGCATGCCGGCCGGCGAACCGAGCAGTTCCTCGTCGATCTCCTTTACCAGAAGCAGTTCCCTCACAGTGTCGAACGGCCGGTTCTTACAGCGATACGGCTCGGGAAGGCCCGAGTAGTGCTGCGTTTCCGCGCCGAGCGGCAGCGGCTGATCGTTCTGATCCCGCCAGTCCATGATGCACTCGGCAGCTCCCCTACTCCCGAAGAGGCTCTCCAGCATGCCGCGGCCTGCCGAGTTGATGTTCAGCCCCCCCGCCTCGTCCTCGATCACCACCTGGTAAGAGGCATCGCCGAGATCAATGTCATCCTGGGCGGATTCCAGCGTCAACCCGGTTTCTCCCAGATAGGTGTTGGGCTCGGCCTTCAGCCGCTCGATCTCGACGAGCGCCCGATTGATCGCCGCGCGGGCCGCCCATCGGCACTGCACCAACCCGCTGAAGTTGTGCGAGATCTGCGCTTCCGTTCTGGCCATCAGACCGACCCCGACCGCCAGCACCACCAGCGCGGCCAGTATCCAGAGCGTCGTGACCAGCGCGAGCCCCCGGCGATCACTCAGCATTTCTTTCCTCCGGAGCGGGCTGCCCGGGCTGCCCGGCGGCGGCGTTCACGATATTCGCGGTGCAGGCCGTCATGACAGCCCCTCCGCCCTCCCGATCCGGCTTCAGAGTCATCTCGACGCGAACCGCCGTCGGCAACCCGTCGCGCTGGAGCCACTCGTCTACCCACTCGTCAGTCTCACCATCCAGGTACTTGCAGTTGAACGCTACCACGAGCGTCGAGAGTTCCACCGGGTCGGGCTCCGCGTCGCTCACCGCCAGCCCCGGGCGCGGATCCACCTGGACGAAGAAACCGGTCGGCTCGCCGTCGGAGTTGGTCCGAAGGGTATATGTGACCCTCCGGATATCTCCCGCCGGACCCTCCGCGGGTATCAGGCTGTCGGCCGATGTCAGGAACGAGAGCCGATCGCACTGAATCGCCGACGCGCTGCCCTCGGTGTTCTCGCCCTCCAGGCTGCTATACTGTTCGCCCGACTGGCTGCACGCGCAGGTAAGTTCCCTGTTGATCTGGGCCAGAAGCACCCGTGCAGTCTGGTTCAGGTCGGACCGCTCTTCGGCCACGGCCGCACTCGACGTGGCGGCCCGGTACGTGCCGTAGATGGAGCCGATGACGATGGTCAGGATCACAAGCGACACCATCGTCTCGATCAGAGTGAAGCCCGACCGAACGCGCACTCGCGAGAAAATCAGTCTCATCGCGGGGCCTCCGGCAAGTTCGGCTCTCCCTCCGACGAGGCATCCGTGGACGACGGCCGCATGCAGGTGATCAGACGGTAGAACTTCTTCCGACCGCCCGAATCGCGCAGCACTCGTA
The DNA here is from genome assembly GCA_017993055.1 of Armatimonadota bacterium. Taxonomy (NCBI): domain Bacteria; kingdom Bacillati; phylum Armatimonadota; species Armatimonadota bacterium. The sequence continues at coordinate 64,738 of JAGONM010000002.1, read as the reverse complement.
TCTCGACTCGATAGAGGTTCGCCTGGGACCCCTGCACGATCTCAGCCTCCCAAGAGTACCAAGGGATATCCGTGCCGAACGTGCCGGTCAGACGCCCGGCCGCCAGATCGGGCCGGCGGTCCAGCTCGCACGCGACCTGCTGGGCCAGCAGCGCCATCTCGGAGTTCGTCTCGGCCGCTTTGCATGTCAAGGTGCTGGACGAGAATGCCTGAAGCACTCCCACGATGCCTATCGCCAGAATCGCCATCGCGACCAAGAGCTCGAGCATCGTGAAGCCGCCCCGCCTACTGCGGGGTCCGGGTATCTGATGTCGGATAGGCATTCCCCACGTCCGGTTCTATCTCACAGCGGCCGGTGATCGCGTCCACGGTGATCCGCCGCTGCCGTTCCTTCGTGTCCCGTATCACAACCGTCGCCGTTTCGGACTTCCCGACCTCGGTAAAGGCGATATAACTCTCTTGCTCGTCCGTTCCGGGCTTTTCTATTGCCGCTATGCTCAACCCGTTCGGTAGTCTCCGGTATCTTCCGACCGACGTGGTGACCGGCGTCAGGACTTTCTCATCCTTGTCGTCCAGGGCCGCCGCTTCGACTACCAGGCCGTTCTCCTGCAGGTCGAAGGCCACCCTGGCCTCGGTCTGATGCGCAACCGCGTAACTGCGCGCGTACTTCAGCATCGAGACGACGATGCGGCTGCCGGATCGAAGCCTGGCGTCGCTGAGCGCCGGCGACATCGAGACGACCACGACCACGCTCATCAGCACGACGATAACCAGCACGACCATAAGTTCTATGGTCGTGAAGCCTCTATTGATCCCAGTTCGTGATGTCGGCATCGGTGCCCGTGCCGCCTTCTCTGCCGTCCCGACCGAGCGAGTAGAGATCGTATGAGTCCGGGTTCTGCCGCCCCGGGCACTCGTACACATACGCGCGGTTCCAAGGGTCCGCAGGTACAGCCTTCTTGATGTAGGGACCGTTCCAGTTCAACAGGTCGTCTGCGGACGGCTTGACCCGCAGCGCTTCGAGACCCTCCTCGGTGAGCGGGTAACGGTTGCAGTGCACTTGAAACTGGTCGAGTGCGTTGCCGATGCTCTCGATATCCGCAATCGCCTTCGCGTGCCGCGCTTCCTCCACCCTCTTCGTGACGGCTACAGTGACGACACTCGCCAGGAGGACGAGTATGACCATCACCACCAGCAGCTCGAGCAGAGTGAAACCTCGCCTGCTCCTCAGTCTCAGACTCAGACAGTTCAGCAACATCGTATAACCTCGGCTTTCAACTGATCGGCTCACCCCGCGTTGGCCGGACAAAAATCACCCGTCAACCCGCCGCGAGGTTGAGCTGGAATACCGGGAGAAGCATCGCCATGATGATGAAGGCGATAGTGCCACCCACCGTGATGATAATCAAAGGTTCCAGCAACGAGACCAGGCTCTTCAGCGACGCATCCACCTCAACATCGTAGGAGTTTGCCACTGTCAGAAGCGTGCCCTGAAGGTCGCCGGTCTCCTCGCCGACCCCGACCATGTGCGTGAGCAGCGGCGGAAACACGCCCGTGTCCTTCAGGCGCTGGGCGAAGCTCTCCCCCTCTCTCATGCCCTCCCGCACGGCATCGGCCCCGCGCGCAAGCACCTCGTTGCCGACCACCTCGCGCACCACGACCATCGAATCGAGCAGCGGGACGCCGCCTTTGAGCAGCGTTGCCGTAGTTCTCGCGAACCTCGAAACCGCTGACTTCAGCCCGAGCTTGCCGAAGAGCGGAATCTTGATCCTCCATCCGTCCACCACCAGGCGCCCGCGGGGGCTGCGTCCATATTCCCTGAACCCTATCACTATCAGCGCCAGCGATCCGATGATCAGCCACCACCATCGAGTGAGAAAACCGGACACGCCGAGCATGATCACCGTCGGCATCGGCAGCGCCTGATCGAACTCTTCGAAGATCACCACGAACCTCGGCACGACGAGCGTCACCAGAAGGAACACTGATATGACACCCACGGTTACGAGCAGAGTCGGATACGCAAGGGCGCTCCTTATCTGCAGGCGGCGGGTCTGCTCCCTCTCGAGATAATCGGCCAGCCACTGCAGGACCTCGGACAACTGGCCGCTCGCCTCGCCGGCCTTCACCATGCTGACGTACAGCGGCGGGAAGACCTTCGTGTGCGCGCTCATGGACTCCCACAGCGCTTTGCCGCCCTGCACGTCCTGCTGCATGCGGAGCATGACGGAGCGAAGCCGCGGACTCTCGGTGTGCTCGGTCAGCGCCGCGAAAGTGCGCATTAGCGGAAGCCCGCCGGCCACCAGATTCGCAAGTTGGCGGCTGAACACCGTCAGTTCGCCGCTGCCGACTCCTCCGACCAAAGAGGGGCTACCCGCATCCGCCGAGGCGTCAGCGGCCCGGTCTTCGCGGCCCGCGCGAACCAACACCGGAAAGAGCCCCATGCCCTTTACCTGAGCAACGGCCGCCCGTTCATCGTCCGCGACGATCCGGCCGGCCATGTGATGCCCGCCACTATCCAGAGCCTTGTAGAAGTAGTTCGGCAAGTCGTCAGTCGTCAGTCCGTCGTCTCGAGCTCATCCTGTTGCGTCGCGCGAACGACCTCCTCGACGGTCGTGAGGCCCGCGAGCACCTTCGCCCATCCGTCATGCCTCAGGGTCGTCATTCCGTGATCGCAAGCCGAGTCACGAATCGCACCCGCAGGCGCACGGCTCAGCACCAGAGATCTGATGCGGTCGTCCACGACGAGCACCTCAAAGATACCCGTTCGACCCTTGTACCCCCGGTACTTGCACTGCTCGCAGCCTCTACCCTTGTACAGGACGCGAGACCCCGCGAGTTCGGCCTCTTCCTGCCGCAGCTTCGACAGCACTTCGTCGGCATCCCGACGGGGCTCGCGGCAGTTCGGGCAGATCAGGCGGACAAGGCGTTGACCGACGACCGCCTCAACCGACGACGCCACCAGGTACGGCTCCACGTCCATCTCGAGCAGGCGCGTCACGGCCCCGGCGGCGTCGTTCGTGTGCAGGGTGCTGAAGACGAGGTGCCCCGTTAGCGCGGAGTGGATGGCGATCTCGGCCGTCTCGGGGTCGCGTATCTCGCCGACCATGATTATATCGGGATCCTGCCGCAGGATATGGCGCAGGCCGTTGGCAAACGTTAGTCCGATGCGTGCGTGCACCTGTATCTGGTTGACGCCGTCGAGTTGGTACTCGACGGGGTCCTCTATGGTGATGATCTTCTTCTCAGGCGAGTAAGCCCTCTGCAGCGCGCCGTAGAGCGTAGTCGTCTTCCCGCTGCCAGTGGGCCCGGTCGCCAGTATCATCCCGTGCGGCAACGTGATCAGCTTCTCGATGCGTCTGAAGTCGGTTTCGAGCATCCCGACCTTCTCCAGGCTGTAGCTCATAGCGCTGCGGTCGAGCAGGCGGAGAACCACGCTCTCGCCGTAGAGAGTCGGCACAGTGGAGACGCGGATGTCAATCTCGCGACCGCCTATCTTGGTCTTGATGCGGCCGTCCTGAGGAAGCCGCCGTTCCGCGATGTCGAGGTTCGACATGATCTTGAGGCGGGAAATGATGGCCGACTGAAGGCGCTTCGGGGGCGTCGAGATTTCATGGAGCATGCCGTCTATCCGGTAGCGGACGCGGAGACCCTTTTCGAACGGCTCGACGTGGACATCGCTCGCGCGCTCCTGCACGGCCTGGCGGAGGATCAGGTTGACCAGCTTGATGACGGTCGCTTCCTTCGCCATTCGTTCGAGGTCGCCGATCTCATCCTGAGAATCCTCGAGAATCTGCACTTCCTCGTCGGCAGTATCGGCGATCATGCGCCGCATGTAGTGCTCCTCGACAAGGCGGCGGATGTCTTGAGGGTCGGCGAAGAGCAGGTCAACGGAGAGCCCGGTCACCATCCGGATGTCGTCCGCAGCGGAGACGTTGAACGGGTCGGCGACGGCCACGCGTATCGTCGAGTCGTGTACGCTCAGAGGAAGCGCCTGATGGCGGTATGCAAGTTCCGCGGGGATCAGCGATATGACATCGGGATTGAGATCGCCCTCCCTGATGTCCACGAGATCGCCGCCCGCCTGCATCGCGATGGCTTCCTGGACCTTCTCCGGGGTGCAGAACCCAAGGTTCACGACCACTTCCCCGAGAAGCTGTCCTGTATCGCGTTGCACGGCCAGGGCCTGGCGCAACTGCTCGTCGCTAAGCGGCACTCGTTCTTGCAGAATCTCAGCAATTCGCATCGCTATCTCTCGGACCGTTCGGTCGAAGTATCGAGCGGTCCCGGCAAGGGAATGACACAGTCAGTGGAGGCTACGTGAGGACGCGCTCCGGGACGCATACTGAGTCCCGCACGCGATCGAGAAACTTCGCCCACGAGTCGTGCACCAAGGGTTAGACGCGCCGCCGATAGAGAATGTTGCCTCTCCCCGGCTCGAAATCCTGCCCGAGCCGCCATATATGTGACCCCTACGCCGTGCATTCTCTTCAAAAAAGCTGCCGCGCGGTGCATGCTATCCTTCCGGGCTGGGTAAGAACACTTAGGGCTGGTCGCGAATCCGCGACACTAATCAGCCGCAGGAGGAAACATGCCTATACGATCCGCGACGGCCGAATGGAGAGGAAACCTTCGCGAGGGAAACGGCAAGATGAAGCTGGAGGCTTGGGAGGGCCCGTACAGCTTCGCCTCGCGTTTCGAGCAGGGAACGGGAACGAACCCCGAAGAACTGATCGCGGGCGCCCACGCAGGGTGCTTCAGCATGGCATTCTCGGCAGTTCTGGAAGCGGCCGGATTCACCCCGAACCGCGTTCACACGACGGCGAGAGTCACCGTCGAGAAGGACGGCGACGGTTTCAGCATCACGAAGAGCCATCTCATCACCGAGGCCGACGTGCCCAGCATTGACGAAGCCGCGTTCCAGAAACACGCAAACGAGGCCAAGGCCGGATGCCCGGTGTCGAGGGCGCTTGCCGGAGTCGAGATAACGCTGGAGGCGAGAAGAACCTGACAGATGGACGCAGCAGGGAGATCGCGGGGCAGATGCCTGCGGTCTCCCTGCCATTCGTCGGAGGCCGTCACCAAGGCTTCGAGGAGCGACCCGCTCTCTTCGCGCATCGCCGGGGACTTGCGAATCGGCCGGCCCTCGGGGTCATCGAGACCCCAGTCCTCACTCGCCACCAGGACCGCCGGGCATGCTGCCTCCTCGGCCTCGTCCGGGTTCACCCCGCAACCCATGGGAGAGTTGAGGTGCGCGCACGCACATCGCTGTGCCGGCATCCGCGCACGAAGGGAACGGCGGTGGCTCCAGTGAACATGATGATTCGGAGGGCGAGCCACATGACTAGAGACGGCATGACACGGCGGGATTTCATCAAGCGGACGGCAGCGATGTCCGCAGGACTGGCACTGGGAGGTAGAGCATTGGCGGACGCGGCGAGGTCTCATGACGGGCCGAATATCGTCTTCGTGTTCAGCGATCAGCAGCGGTGGGACACCCTCGGGTGTTACGGTCAGAAACTGCCGCTCACCCCTAACCTCGACAAGATGGCGGCAGAGGGAGTGCGGTTCGAGAACGCCTTCACCTGCCAGCCGGTGTGTGGGCCCGCCCGGGCGGCGCTTCAGACCGGGAAGTACCCGACGGAGACGGGCTGCTTCACGAACAACCGCGCGCTCCCACTGGACGAGAAGACGCTGGCACACTACCTGGCCGGCGCGGGATACGAGGTCGGGTACGTCGGAAAGTGGCACCTCGCCTCATCGAAGGACGAGAGCTATCGGGACCGGGGAGTGCCGCCCGAGAGAAGGGGCGGGTACAAGGATTTCTGGGTGGCCTCGGACGTGCTGGAGTTCACCTCACACAGCTACGACGGCCACATGTTCGACGCGAGAGGAGAGAGAGTCGAGTTTCCCAAAGACAGGTACCGCGTTGACTGCGTGACCGACCACGCGATTGACTTTCTGCGAGGGAGGAGCCTGGAGAAGCCGTTCTTCCTGTTCGTCTCCTACATAGAACCGCACCACCAGAACGACAACAACCGCTTCGAGGGGCCTAAGGGCTCGAAGGAGCGGTGGAAGGACTACGAGACCCCCGGCGATCTGGAAGGAACGGAGGGCGACTGGCGGGAGAACTTCCCGGACTACCTGGGATGCTGCAACAGCCTCGACCGCAACCTCGGCCGCATACGCGCCGAGCTCTCGCGCCTGGGTATCGAAGAAGACACACTAGTCATATACACCAGCGACCACGCCTGCCACTTCCGAACCCGAAACGCGGAGTACAAGCGGGCATGCCACGACAACTCGATCCGCATCCCGATGATCGCCTGCGGTCCGGGGTTCTCGGGCGGCACGGTGGTAACGGAACTCGCAAGCCTGATCGACATGCCGCCGACGATCCTCGCGGCCGCCGGGGTGACCCCTCCGGCGCACATGAGGGGACAGGCGCTTCAGTCTCTCGCCGACGACATGGAGCCGGACAGGCCGGAGGAGGTGTTCATCCAGATAAGCGAGAGCCAGTGCGGGCGGGCCATTCGCACGAAGAAGTGGAAGTACTCCGTCTACGCGCCCGACAAGACGGGCGGCGACCCGGACAGCGAGATCTACGAGGAGCAGTACCTCTACGATCTGGAGACAGATCCCCACGAGCGGAACAACCTCGTGAGCGACCCGGCGCTCGCCGGTGTGAGGAAGGAACTCTCGGAGACGCTGAAACGCAGAATGGTCGCGGTCGGGGAGAAGGAGCCGGAGATCAGGAGCGCTCCGGGCCAGTCTTGAGGTAGTCCCCGCTGATCATGCCGAAGTGGAGGGCGTCAAGGTATTCGCCATCCTTGAGGAACTCGTGGCGCGCGCATCCCTCCGGCTGGAAGCCGAGCTTCTCGATAACTCTCGCGGACGCCGAGTTCCGGGCGAAGCAGCCGACCGATATGCGCTCGAACCCGAGGTCCTCGAAGCCGAACCGGATCATCCTTCGGGCCGCCTCGGTCACGTATCCCTTGTTCCAGTGCGGCCTGCCGAGCCAGTAGACCAGTTCGGCGTTCATGTGTTCCCAGTTCACGGCCACCAAGCCGCATATGCCGGCGACCTCGCTGCTGTGCCTCAGCACCATAGCGAACACATACCTCTCCCTGTGCCGGTAGGCCACGATGCGCTCACGTATCCAGGGAAGCATCCTCTCCCGGGGATAGGGATGCCGTATGAGCAGGTTCTGTGTGACTTCCGGGTCGTTGAAGATCGGGTAGAGATCGGCCTCATCGGACTCCTCGAGCGGCCGGAGAACCAGCCGCTCCGTTTCGAGTTTCATGGGTCGAGATCCCCTCTGATCACCGCGAAGAGAAGGACGTCGTGGTATTCGCCGCCCTTCCTGACTCCGTGTCGGATGCGGCCCTCCAGGGAGAGGCCCACTTTCTCCAGCACGCGGACAGACGCCTTGTTGCGCTCGAGGCAGTATGCATGCATCCGCTCGAGGCTCAGTTCTTCGAAACCGAACCGGACCATCAAGCGCGCGGCCTCGGTCGCGTATCCCCTGCCCCAGTGCGGTTTTCCGAGCCAGCATCCCATCTCGGCCCTGCCGTGCGCGAGGCAGACGTCGGAGATGCCCGCGCCGCCTATCGGCTGCCCGGTTTCCTTGAGGATTATCGCCATCTGATAGCTCAGCCCGGAGAGCAGGGACTCCCTCGCCTGTCGGATCCAGGGGACGTAGGCATCCTCGGGATAGGGATGCGGTATGGAGAGCGTGTTCAGCGCCACGTCCGGATCGTTGATGAGCGGGTAGAGTGCCTGAGCGTCGGCGTCCTCGATCGGCCGCAGTATGAGTCTCTGGGACTCGAGCTGCAGATGCGTCATTCCAGCCCCATGGCCTTCAGGTTGTGAAAACTGATCGCCAGACTCTCGAACGGGTCGCGCTGGCACACGTCCTGTTCGATTATGTACCATTTGACGCCCGACTTCTTTGCCTCCCCGAGGATTCTCGGCCAGTTGAGATTACCCTCGCCGATCTCCATCATCAACGGCTGGCCGCCTTTGTTGCCCATGTCCTTGAGGTGTATCAGGGGTATGCGCCCCTTGCATCTAGCGACCCACTCCGCGGGATCGCCGCCGCCGTGCTGAATCCAGTAAGTGTCTATTTCAAGGTTGCAGTACTTCGGATCACTCTCGGCGCGCAGTATTTCAAGGCCGACCTTGTCGCCGTACTTCTCCAGTTCGAAGCTGTGATTGTGATAGCTCCAGGTCAGACCGCCGTCCGCGAGCTTCTTCGCCACTTTGGACGCCTCTCTGGCAAACCTGTGATAGCCCTCGGCATTCCGATAATCGGCAGGCAGGCTGGGGACTGCCGGGTGCTTGCAGCCGATGACGTAATGCTCCTCGATTACGGACTCGGGCTCGTTCTTCATCCGCTCGTAGCCGATATGCGTAGAGCAGATCGTCAACCCCTCGCCGTCAACGATCTTGCGCAGTTCGTGCGGGTCAATCGGCCCCATTCCGGAGACCTGTACCGCCTCGTAGCCGATCGCACGAACCTTCTTCATGGTGCGAGCAATGTCCTCGGGGGTCTTGGTGAACTCGCGCAGGGTGTACAACTGCGCGGCAAGCTTTGAGTTGGGCATGGTTCCTCCTCGACGGGCGTGTTCGCTCATTCTCATGTTCAACGCCGACAGCGGGTATCCTTCCCACATACGACGGAAGCGAGTCAGGTCAGGCGGCCGGGCCGAGTGACTTGGCTATCACCTGCTCTGTGACCGGTTCGTCTGACTCGAGCAGACCGTCGCGGAATCGGAGGATGCGCTTGCAGTGCTGCGCGATATCCGGCTCGTGGGTAACGATGATAACGGTCTTGCCCGCTTCATTGAGCTGCTGGAATATAGCCATGATCTCGTTGCTGGTAGCGGTGTCCAGGTTGCCGGTCGGCTCGTCGCCGAAGATCAACGGCGGGTCGTTGACCAGCGCCCGGGCGATCGCCACGCGCTGCTGCTCGCCACCGGAGAGTTCCATCGGCGTATGATGCATTCGCTTGAGCAGCCCGACGGCCTCGATCGCTCGTCTGGGAGCCTGCACATCTCTGTACCCGCCGGAATACATCATCGGCAGGCCGGCATTCTTCAGCGCCGACATCCGAGGCAGCAGGTTGAAACTCTGGAAAACGAACCCGATCTTGCGGTTGCGAATCGCCGCGCGAGCGTTATCGCTCAATCGGCTGACATCCTCGCCATCGAGAATATAGGTGCCCCCCGACGGTTTGTCCAGGCAGCCTATCAGGTTCATCAGAGTGGACTTCCCTGAGCCGGAAGGACCCATGACGGCCACGAACTCCCCGGCCTCCACACGGAACGAGACTCCGTTCAGCGCGGGAACTTCGATACTGCCGATCTTGTATGTTTTCCTCAGATCCTTGACCAGGAGAAGTGACATGAAACACCTTTCGAGTCTGCGGGCAGCAGACTGACCGCGGCCTACGAGTATCTGAGCGCTTCGATAGGGTCAACGGCGGCGGCGCGCGCCGCAGGGTACAGCCCGAAGACGATGCCGACTACCGCTGAGACGCCGAACGCGACGATGACCGCCTGGACTGAGACAACGGTGCTCCAATTCGCGTAGACCGATATTGCCCGCGCGCCCGCGATTCCCAGCCCCACCCCGATCAGGCCGCCGGCGCACGTGATGACCAGCGCTTCCAGCATGAACTGCCGAATGATATCCCAGCGAGTGGCCCCGACGCACCGCCTGACTCCGATCTCCCTCGTTCGCTGAGTGACTGTCGCCAGCATGATGTTCATGATGCCGATCCCGCCGACGAGCAGGGAGATGCTGGCGATCGCAGCCATGACTATGTTGAAGATCCGCTGCGTCTGCTGGCTCTGGCGCAGCAGCTCGGCGGGTATGATGATCTCGTAGTCCCTGATGCCCCGATGCTGGCGGTCGAGGACCGAGCGGATGACGGACGCGGTCGGCACGGTGGCGGCCTCGTTTTCGACCTGAACGATGATCTCAGTAATCGGGCTTTTGTCGAGGCTCGGCCTGTTGCTGAGGCGCCAGGCAATCTGCCTGAGCTTGATGTAATCGGAAGGAATGGACTCCTGAGAGGATACCTGATAATCGGAGAGCGAGATGGTGATCGGTATGTAGACATCCGAGTTCAGGTCGCGCAGGGCGGAGAGCGCCTTAGCCGAACCGATCTCCTTGGCCGCCATGACCCCGATGACCCGGAACAGTTCCTGCCCGATCTTGAGAGTCTGGCCGCGAGCCTCCGAGAATCCGAAAAGCTCTCTCTTGGCGGCCGCGCCGAGGACGCAGACCGCGCGGTTGTCGCTCACGTCCCGCTCGTTGAGGAAGCGGCCGAGTTCCACCTTCGATCGCGTCAGCAACTCATAGCCGGGAATCGTGCCGACCACTTTGACGGAGACTGGGGTATCGCCGACACGCACGTCGGCGAATATCTCGCGCAGGGGAACTACCCGTTTGGCATAGTCGCACACCTGGCGGATACTCTCGCTGTCGGAGAACTTCAGTCCGTAGGGGGAGCGCTCCTGAGCCTTCTCCAGGAGTTCCCCGCTGGTAAGTGCACGCTTGATGTGCACGACGTCAATGCCCATGAGGCGAATCTGCGAGAGAGCTTCCTGTTTCGCACCCTCGCCGATGGAGACCATCGCGATGACGGCCGCGACTCCGAAGATGACGCCGAGCATCGTCAGCATCGAACGCATCTTGTGGGAGAGCAGTTCGGACAACCCCGTTCGTATCGCATCGAGGATTCCCATGCAGCCCCCTACTCGCTCGCGCCGGGGATCGGCGGCGCAGATTTCTTGGTGTTCTTGTCCGCGCCGGGCGCTTTGCTGCCCGCTTCCTGATGCTCCAGATCGCGGGTCGGGTCTCGCAGAGCGATCACCTGTCCGGCCTTGAGCCCCTGGGTAATGCAGATGTGGTTGTCGTTGCTCTTGCCGGTATTGACGGGCACTCTCGTGTATCGGCCGCCTTCTTTGACGTAGACGTATGTCTTCCCGCCCTGCTCGACAACGGATTCGATCGGCACGTAGACAGCCTTGGGGATCTGGTCGCTTATGAACTCCGCGTCAGCGGTCATACCCGGCTTTATGGTGGATGGATCCCTCTCCTGGACTCCGATCACCACCTCGAAATTCTTCTTCCCCGGAGTGCCGCCTTCCCAGGGATTGCTCTCCGTCGCGAGGCTGGATATGCTCTTGACCGATCCGTGGAAGACCTTCTTCGGGACCGCCTCCAGCCGTATGAGCACAGGCATGCCGATCGTTACCTTGGGAGCATCCGCCTCTCCGACCTGGACCTTGACCTGCATGCTCGAGAGGTCGGGAAGCTGACAGAGCATCTGGCGGGGGCTCACGCCGTCGCCCTCCTGGAGAGACCGCCTGCCCCGGCTGCCGTCGTACACCTTCGACAGCACCACGAGCCCGGGCGCCGGAGCACGAATCACCGCGCCGCTCATGCGCTCGCTCTCGCGGTCGAGGGCCATCTTCGCCATCCTGGCCCGGAAGTCCATGTTGCGAATCTCCGCCTGCTTCTGGCTCTCTTTGGACTCGATCTCCTTGACCTTCAGCTTGAGCAGCGCCTCACCTTTCTGCACGGCCAGAGTCTTGGATCTGACGACACCCTCGGCCTGGTCAACCTGCGCGCCGGGGATCAGCTTTTCATCGGCGAGGCGCTTCTTCTTCTCGAGTTCCTGCTCGGCAAGTTTCAGTTCGTTCTTGTCGAACTCCAGTTGAGCCTCAGCCTGGTCCCTATCCGTCCTGTTCGACTCCTGAAGAAGCTCGAACTCCGCTCTCGCCCGATCCACGTCCGCTTCCCTGTTCTCGTACTCCAGAGTCTGATTACGCACGTCGCGCTCCAACTCGCTGGTGTCGAGCACCGCCAGTTCATCGCCCGCCTTTACAACCACGCCTTCGCGAATAAGGGTGATGATCTTGCCGTTGATCTCGGAGTTCACCGCCACCGAGCGCTCGGCGTCCAAGGCGCCGATCTCGTGAAAACTGACAACGAACCTGCCCTCTTTCACCTTGCTGGTGGGAATGTAGACCTCGGTCTTCTTGGGGGTGAAATACTGCCTGTAGATCGGCACGCCCCACGTCCGAGTCGCGAGGACCAATGCCACTACTACCAGTATCCGAGGCACCCAAGTCTTTACATGTCGTTTCATTTCATTACCACCGTAGTCAGGTCTTCGCCCATGGCGTACAGGAGATCGAGCCCGGCGAGATAGAGGTCGGCCCGGGCAGAGAGCACTCCGCTCTCGACGCGCGTCAGAGCATTCTGGGCATCCAGCACTTCGCGGTTCGACCCCTCACCCTCCTCCACCATGCGCTGGGCAAGATGAAGCTGGGTCTGCGCCGCCTCGAGGTTCTGGCTGTATATGTTCAGAGAAGCTTCCGCCGACTGCAGAGAACGATACGCCCGCCGGACTTCCTCCACGACCTGGTCGGCCCTGTAGTCGCGCAGTTCCTTCAGGAGATCGAGCTCGCGCGAAGCGGTATCGCGTGATTCCAGGCCGATTCGCTTGTCGAGCGGGAAGGTGAACTCCACCCCGGCTATGAGCGACCCGGAGTCAAACATGGAAGGAGAAGCCAGACCGGAAGCAGCAGTCCGGGACTGGTAGCCCATGACCGCGTCCAGCCTGGATCGGAGTTCGTCGCTGGCGATGGCCAGCCGCCGCTCCTGGTCCACAAGACGCTGATCGTAGACCGTGAGCTCAGCCCGATTGCCCAGCGCGGCCTTGATTGCGGTGTTGAGATCGGGGAGGTCGCTCATGGCCTCAGGGAGCCTGTCGGTCAACTCAGGAGTGCAACCGATGCCGACTCCGATTGCCAGCATCAACCGGTCCAGAGCGCCCTTGGCGGACTGATGCTGAAGGTTCAGCGTGTCCCTTGTCTGGGCAAGATTGGTTTCGGCCCGGGAGACTTCGATGCCGGTCACGAGTCGGGCCTCCTCGCGCCTGCGCGCTCCGTACAGCGCCTCCTCGGCGATCTTTACCGCCGCTTCCTGAACCTTGATGCGCTCCTGGGCAAGTACGGCCTGGTAGTACGCCTCCACGACCGCTACCACCGTCGCCTGGCGGGAGCGATAGAGCTCCTTACTCTGAATGGCAACTGAACTCCGCGCCCCGAGCAAGAGGTCGGACTTGGAGGAGAGGCGGCCGCTTCCGCTGAGAAGCGGATGGCGAATCGAGAGCCCGATGGACCCGCGCTCGCCGCCGATGCCCAGCGGAGAGAACTCGACAGACGCGCTCGTGCCGAGCAGATTCTCGTATTCGAGGCTGCCGAAGATACTCCCGGATACGCCCGAATCGGTCGGCGAGTCCTCGAAGCGCGTCCGTCCACCAAGACCGTAGGTGGTCTCGAGGCCGGCGACCCTGAGCCGCGACTCCGCCGAGAGATAGCCCTCCTGGGCCTGCCTGAGGCTCGGATTGTCTCCCAAGGCCGTAGAGACCGCATCCCTCAGCGATAGAGTGGAGAGAGGTGACTCCTGAGCGCAAGCCGCGCCGGCCGCAAGCGCCGACGCCACAACCGCCAGTATTATGAAGAAGCGCACTGCCAGATTGCCTTTCCGGTGGAGACGCGAACGTGAACCGAACGCCGCAAGGTATCCGTACCTTAGACGCAGGCTACTCATGTAAAGGTTATCACAAGTCGCGGAAGAAAGGCAATGGGAGAACGAGAGTGGTGAAGCATCCGGCCAGGAGGGCCGCCTCCGGAGCCGGATGCGCAGACTAGACGGCTATCCGCTCGTCGGAGCTGTTGAACGCCACGAGATCGGCGTACTTGATGCCCTTGCCCCCGTAGAGGTCGAGGGCGCTGCCAACGGTGAAGTCGAGCCGGCCGCCGGAGAGGTCCTTGATGAGGAGAACGTCCTCCATGCTGCGGATGCCGCCCGCGTAGGTGATCGCGATGCCGTCCCATCCGCCGAGCTTCTTCACGAGATCCGTGTCAATCCCACTCGCCAGGCCCTCGATGTCCGCAGCGTGGACCAGGAACTCGAAACAGTGTCTCGACAGCATGTCGAGGTTCGCCTCGGTGATCTCGACGTCGGTGAACTTCTGCCAACGGTTGGTGACGATGTAGTAGCGGCCGTCGCGCTTTCGGCAGCTCAGATCGAGTACGAGCTTGTCCCTGCCTACGGACTGCGCCATCCTCGCGAGGTTGTCCATGTTCACATGACCGTCGCGGAATACGTAGGAAGTGACGATGATCGCCGACGCCCCCCTGTCGAGCCATCCGGACGCGTTCTCCGGATTCATCCCGCCGCCGAGCTGAAATGCATTCGGCCATGCCTCGAAGGCGTCCACCGCCGCGGCGGCATTCAGGGGGTCGGAGTCGAGTATTATGATGTGTCCGCCGGTCAGGTTGTCCTCTCTAAACTTGAGGGCATAATAGCCGGCTCGGAACGGAGATCTGAAGTTGGTGACGAGCTTTTCGCCGTCGTCGGTCAGGGTGCCGCCGACGATCTGTTTGACCACTCCGTTGTGAAGGTCAATGCAGGGCCTGAATCTCATGTCGGTCCTTTCTAGTATAGCGGAGCTACCTCTATTGTCGGCACGCGCCCCATGTGTTCCTTAGGTAGTCCGATGGACGAGCAGCTCCGCTTGCGAGCCAGGCCCTAGGACTTCGCCTTCTTCTCCAAGGCGGCGAAGAACTCGTTCATCCGACTGTGCCACCGCTCCGCGCGGGGATCGTCCCCGGAAGCCTTTGTGTAGAACGGATTGAAGTCCTGGAACATGTTGCGGTCGGGCACTCGCCGCTCGTTTGTGCCGGTCGGGCGATCACCCTGAGGGGGTCTCGGAGCCTGCATGCCGTCCCGGGGCGGGCGCGGGACCTGTAGGCCGTCCGGTGGGCGCTGGGCAGGACGGTCGCCCGAACCGGACTGAGGTCTCCTCGGGGTCATCGCCTCGAGCTGGTCGGCTGTGAGCACCTTCGTCAAGGTATTCAGAGCCTTCTCTGCCTCGACCTCGGGCAGCTTGGGCTTCGACCTGAGCGGCGTCAGGATCGCAAGCACCTTTTTGGCCTGCTCGGGCGTGAGGGCGTTCTTGCCGCTCATCTCCAGCATGCCGATGCCCATCGCCACCCGCATCAACTGCATGGACGCCATCCGCCTGGGGGCTTCCGGGCGCTTCGGCCCGACGGCCTTAGCAGTCTGCTTCTTGTCAGCCGGCTTCCTCGCATCGGCGGCAGGCTTCTCGGCCCTCTTATCGGCCGGCTTCTCGAGCTTCTCGTCCGCGGGCTGCTTCCGCCGGTCGGCCTCGGGCTTGCCTTCCACCGCCGGCTCCCCGGCGGGCGGCTGTTCGACCGAAGACACCTCCGGCTCGACGGCCTGATGAGGCGGCGCGGGTTTCTTCGACATCAACGTGACGGCAGCGAATCCAACCACCGCCGCCAGCAACAACAGAATGATCACCAACGCTCGCTTGTTCACTATCGTCTTCCTCTCCGGGATCGGGGGATCCGAGCATATATTAGCGCATTCGAGGAGATCTGGGAAGATGCTATCTTGCGAAGCGGCGATTCTCAGAGCCTCCCGCGAAGCGCCGTCGCAAGAGCGGCATATTCCGCAGAGGACAAGTGCGCCTTGTCGGGAAGCATGTCCCAGGCAGGCCAACCCCAGCCAGGATCGTCGGCGTAGCGGGGGATTATATGGGCGTGCACGTGCGGCACTATGTTGCCCAGAATCTCGTAGTTGAGCTTGGCCGGATTGCAGACCGCCCGGATAGCGTGCCCTACCCTCGCGATGTCTTCGATGAGCGCCGCCCGCTCCTCGGAAGTCAGATCGTCCAACTCCACGGCATGCCTCTTCAGAACGAGGACGCAGTATCCCCGAAAGGTCGCGCTCGGCTGAAGATATGCACGAGTCACGCTCCCATCCAGCACCATCTCGCAGCCGTGGGACGGGTTCTTGCACAGCGGGCAGTTCGTGCCTTCGATCTTGTCCAGCCACTCACTATCCATTGTCTGCCTCCGCCATCTTCGCCAGCATCTCGAGGATCTTCGGGGCGCCGTTCTTGACCATCGCCTGCACGCCGTGAAGACCGTGGGCGGCCGAGGCATGGATGCGCGGGTCCTCGCCGCCGATGCCCTGGACCTTCATGTCGAGTTCGCCTTCCTGATCGAGGCGGCTGAGATCGACCGACTCCGGGTGGAAGAGCATCATGTACGAGGTCTCGGTCGCGCCGGCGTGGTCGCCCTTGATGCCGTCGGGCAGCGTCATCTCGTAGTCGG
This sequence comes from Armatimonadota bacterium, assembly GCA_017993055.1. Lineage (NCBI taxonomy): Bacteria > Bacillati > Armatimonadota > Armatimonadota bacterium. The sequence goes on along the minus strand of JAGONM010000002.1, from coordinate 48,510 downwards.
GGAACGCCCAGCAGACGCACGCTTTCTGACTGTCATTGAACCCGGCGGCGACGTCCTTCAGGACCTTCTGGTGCTCGGCGCCGTAGTGGCCCATCAGGATGACGATGACCTTGAACCCCTCGTCGAGGAGCTGGGCGAGGTACTCCTGTGCCAGCAGCCGGACGCACTCCGGGGTGAAGTCGAGGGTTGCGTCGAACCCTGCGTGGGGCTTCATCGTCTGGGTGCCGCAGTATATCTGCGGGAAGACGATCCCGCCGGTCTCGGCACAGAGGGCCATGCAGAGCCCGTGGGCCTTGAGCGTGTCGAGGCCGAGCGGGTTGTGCAGCCCGTGCCATTCGTGAGCGCCCCAGGGGAGGTAGGCAATCGGGACGGTCGCCTTGATCGCGCGGTATTCTTCGGGTTTGGTGAACTCGTATCTCATAGACTCATACTCCTACTCGAAATCCTGCTGTCATCTCCCGATTCCGCGCCGCACCCGGTGTTCCCTTCGTCGGGTATAGGTTCACGAGGGGTTGACTCGGTCGGCCGAACGGGGTATGCTGTCTGCAGGAAAGATCGTTCCGCATTATTCGCGAGGAGGTCTCTGCCATGGGTGACAAGTCACCGAAGAAAGAAAACAAGTCGCAACCGAAGAAGGATCTCAAGGAGAAGCGCAAGGAGAAGCAGGAGAAGAAGGCGGCGAAGGGCGCGCTCTAGGCCTCTGACCCGCTCCGCGGACGCGCGTTTGCCAGTCTGCACGCAAGTCACACTGTCGGGCCCCGAGCTGCACGAGTCGGGGCCTTTTCTGGCAACCGTCCGCGGGACACAGATCACGCTGCAGCAACTCCTGCACGCGACCGACGCGGCCGTCCTCGAGCATCACCTTGATGCCGTGGGGATGATTCGGGCTCTTGGTCAGTATCCGCGCAACCACTCCCTCTGTCAGCGCCCCGGTCGGCTGGTTCTGCTTCTCGACGATCCGCACGCGCTTCCCCGGCGCGATCTCGATTCTGTTCGGTACAGGCATCATCTTCCCCCCATGCACCATTCTCCGATCTTCCCAGCGTGCCCTCTGTGGCTCCGCGGTTCCTTTCGCAGTATGGTAGAATATCCCCATGGTGCGCGATGAGACGAGATGTAACCGGCTGGCGGGCCTCCTGATGAAGAAAGTCAACAGGGCGGTCTATGAGTTCGGCATGATCGAGGACGGCGATCGGGTGGCGGTCGCGCTCTCCGGCGGGAAGGACAGCTTCAGCCTTCTGGAGGTTCTGCGCTACCGTCAGCGGTTCGTGCCGGAGAGGTACTCGGTCATGGCGGTACATGTCGTCGGAGACGCACGAGGTCCCGAGATGCCTCCGTACCCGCAGTTCGAGGAATGGCTGAGGAGTCGAGGGGTCGAGCACCTCATCCGCCCGTCGTTCGTCGCGGAGTATGAGGAGCTTCCGATGTCGTGCGAGCGGTGTACCTGGAACCGACGCCGGACGCTATTCGAGATGGCGAAGGACCTCGGATGCAACCGCGTGGCGTTCGGGCATCACCTCGACGACATGGCGCAGACGGCGCTGCTCAACCTGATCTTCCAGGGGCGGAACGAGACGATGGAGCCGATGAGGGACTACTTCGAAGGTGAGTTGAAGCTGATCCGCCCGCTGATGTACGTTCCCGAGGGCGAGTTGAAGAGGTTCGCCGCCGAGCACGAGTTCCCCGCCCCACCCCCTCCTTGTCCCCGAGGGGAGCACACCCAGCGCGAACGCATGAAGGAACTGCTCGCCGAGATGCAGAGGGAGTGCCGAAAGGTGAAACACAACCTCGTCCGCGCGGCGCTCCGATCTCACTCTCTATAGCTTCCCCTCCAGCAGCCGCTTCTTCGCGTCCATGTAGTAGCAGAAGTTGTCCCAGGAGATGTCCGGCGGGACGGTGTGGTCCACGGTCGGGATGTATCCGCCTTCCTCGATGAGCGGGAGGAGTTCCCTGAGGTGCGCGTCGATCGCCGCCGGTCCCTTCGCGATCTCGCGCTTGTCAACGCCGCCCCAGAGACGCAGGTCGCGCCCGTACTCCTTCCGCACGCGAACCGGGTCCATCCCCGAAGCCCGCTCCAGCGGCCAGTGGACGTCGATCCCCGCGTCCATCATCGCCGGGATCAGCGCGTCCGTCGTGCCGTCGCTGTCGAGTGCGACGTACCTGACGCCGTGCGACTTGAGGAACTCGACCAGGCGCCTGAGCGGCTTCGAGATGAACTCCTTGAACGTCCCCGGCCCGATGAGCGGAGTGCCCTTCCCGGCGAAATCCTCGTTGAGGTTGAAGTAGTCTATGTCCGTCTCCGCGAGGATCGGCCTGGCAACCTCGATGGTGAAATCAGCGTAGAACTCCATCATCTCGTGGCAGAGCAGGGGATCATCGTACCACATGTAGGAGAGGTTCTCGGTGCCGACCCACTCGCGCGCCCGCCAGTAGAACCCGGCGGCATTGCAGTTCCGGGCGAGGATGAGAACGTGCTCGCGGTTCTTCCATCCGGGGACGTTCGCCTTCCAGTCCTGCGGATACCTGGCATCCAGATTCGCCTCGAAGCGCTTCTGCATCTTGCGGAAGTCGGCGAGGTTCTTCACTGGGAAATCGAGGTAGGTGTCCATGCACATCCGGCCGCCGCCGACCGTGCCCTCGATGAGCCCCAGGCGCGTTCGACCTCTCTCGTCCACGATCGTCTCGTACCGCTCGGTCCGCTCGATGAGCTGCGGCTCGTAGAAGGGGATCATGTCGAAGTTCACCGGGATGAACTCGCGCCGGTCGAGGTCGAACGGGCCCGGCCCCTGCCACCAGTCGAAGCGGCCGCCCTCGTGAGGCGCGCCCTCGGCATCCCACCTCGCGATCGTCTGCGGCCATATGCCGAGTTCATGGTTCGGCACCTTGTCCTTCGGCTGATACTCCATTACCGCCAGAAACCGTTCCCGCTCGTTCATCTGTATCTCCCTCGCCTGCCAACTGACCAACGTTGTATGGGACGGATGGGACCGACAGGACATATGCCCAACACCTCTCCAAAACCCCCTTATCCCGCGCCCCCCGTTTGACCTCCTCAGAGGTCTTGCCGATCTCTCGTCGAACAAGAACAGCAAGCACGAATGGAGGCCGATCACATGTTCATAGACATTCACACCCACGTCACCCTGCGGAAGAGAGCCGCCAGACCGGACGGAGGCATCAACGCCACCGTCGAGGAACTCATCTCGATGCTCGACGAGGCCGGGATAGACATGGCCGTCCTTCTCCCGCTCATCAGCCCCGAGCACATAATCCATCAGATGACGACCGACGACATCCTCGACGCCACGGCGATGCATCCCGACCGGTTCATCCCGTTCTGCAACATAGACCCGAGGGCGCTGACGAACTCGCCCGCCGCCGACTTCACGCCGTTATTGGAATACTACAAGTCCGAGGGCTGCAAGGGGATCGGCGAGGTGACCGCCAACCTGCCGTGGGACGACCCACGAGTGGAGAACCTGTTCAGCCACGTCGAGAAGTCGGGCCTGCCGCTGATCTTCCACATCGCGCCACGGTCCGGCGGGTGTTACGGGCTCATTGATGAACTGGGCCTCCCGAAGCTCGAGGGCGCTCTCCAGAAGTTCCCCGACCTGATCTTCCTCGGCCACTCCCAGCCGTTCTGGTCGCACATCAGCGCCGACGTGACGGACGAGAACTGGGGCGGATATCCGAAGGGCCCGGTGACTCCCGGACGCGTGCCCGAGCTTCTGCGCAGATACCCGAACATGTACGGCGACATGTCCGCCGGCAGCGGGTTCAACGCCGTCAGCCGCGACCCGGAGTTCGGCTATGCGTTCATGGAGGAGTTCCAGAACAAGCTGCTCTTCGGGACGGACATCTGCCGTCCGGGCCAGGAGCTTCCTCAGCCCGACTTCCTCCGGCGGATGGTGGCTGAGGGCAGGATCTCCCGCGCCGCCTACGAGAAGATCACCTGGCAGAACGCGAACCGTCTGCTGGGGTTGGGACTGTAGGCGCTGGCCGAGGAATCAGGGAAGAGACCGACGCGCTCATCGTCTCCCGGCCGATCGAGTGTTGCGCGTGATCGCGCCTCCCACGGATGTTCGCCATTTCGCCAAGGCTCATGGGCTCGTTTACGCACGTCCGTCCACCAAAGCGGACGTGCAAACGTTGCCTTCCGTGAAATGCATTTCTGCGGTTGTCCAATCCACGCTCGGAACGTTTGCACAGTTGCAGAATGTATAGTGCAAACGTTTCTGCAAACGTTCATTCGGCGGACCTTCCGCCATTCCGCCAAACACATATGGCGGAAGATTTGGCGGACGTTGTTCAGGAGGCGAAGAGACTCAGCGAGAGGGCCGAGGGCACACCCTTGCGCGGGTGCTGAATCAAGTTCAGCATGACGCGCGTCGCGTCACAGTGAGAGCGTCACCCTGAACTCGTTTCAGGGTCTATCGCCCGCGTGGATGCTGAATTAAGCTCAGCATGACGGTCCGGGCCCTCACTGCAGCGGCACAATGTCCGACTGGCTGAGGACGAGGAGGCCGGATGCCTCCACCAGGGCGGTGACCTTGACGATTCGGCCGACGTCCGGGCGGGTGATTCCGGTCAGGCAGGATACCGGCAGGCCGCCGGGGATCGCCGAGCCGTCGTCGAGGAAGAACGTGCCGGTCCCGTGCGCGGATACCTTCCCGATCACCGTCACGACCAGGCCGACGTTGTTCGCGCCGATCCCCCACGGGCTCCCCTTCTGTCCCGCGACCGGCGGTCCGGCGGTGTAGAAGAAATCGCCGCCGCCGATGCATCTGCCGATGAGGAGCGGAGGCTCGGGTGCAGTCGCGCTGCCCGTGTTGGTCAAGATCACATCGGTCAGTTCGCGGGTATCCGCGAAGGTGGCGAGTCGTCCGGCAATCGTGAGCCTGGTGCCGGGAACGAGGCCGGTCGGGATCGTGCCGGCGCCCTTCGTGACTTTGATGCCGATCACGTTGTCCGACTGGCGGACGGCCATGATGTCCGAGACCGGCGCGCGGGCGCAGACGAGGTTCGCGATCTCGACCCACTTGCCGTCCTGGAGCTTCTTCGCCGCGGGGAGAGTGAGCGCGCCCTGGACGACGCGGATGCCGTCGGACGCCATGACCGCGCTCCACTGGTTGTTCGGGTTCCGCGCCTTCGCCAGAATGTAGTAGACCTGCCCGACGGTAAGCGTCAGGCTCCTGGTCGCCTGAGTCGCAGTTCCGACGAGCACCCATTGTCCACCCGAGACGATGCCCGACTCGTCCGGAGTCGAGCTGATCGCATACTGGTAGCCGATGACGCCGGACTCCGGATCGGATGCGCTCCACGAGCCGCGTATGCTGGTCGCGCTCGTCTGATACGAGCCGTCATCGGTCACTGAGACCATCACCGGCGGAGTGGGCACCTCGCTGATCGAGGCGTCGTCCGCGTAGGCCCAACTCGGACCGGCGCCGCCCTGGTTGTACTGGCCGAACTTGAAGAAGATCGAGATGCTCTGACCGGTGGCGGTGACGGTAATGCTGTACGGGAGCCAAGTGTTCTGCCCGCCGCCCTCGAGCTTGGTGTATACGACCGAGGCCGCCTCGCCGTTCGAGGTCTGGCCGGTCAGATCATATCCGACCTCCGCCCAAGCGCCGGGATCGGTTGCCTGGAAACGGATCCACCCGCTCACGGCGTACTGCCTGCCGGGAGTCACTCCGCCCGCGGACTGGCAGATTCCGCCGTGGACGCGCAGGCTGTCCGCCCTGCCCCACTTCTGAGCATGGCTCCCGGCATGGACGGGGCTGGTCGAGTCGGCGAAGGTGATCGGGTTGCTCCAGCCAGAGGTCCACGACTTCCAGCCGATCGCGACGCCGCTTGCCTGGAATCCGCCCTCGAAGTTGCCGTTCGTCAGCAGGTTGTCGCCGATGCGGGTGATCGCAAAGTCCTGCGTGACGTTGCCGTTCGACGGGACGGTGACGCCGAAGACGGTCTGGTAGCAGTAGGCGATCTTCGAGGCGGTCATCGTGTAGGTGCCGGGCGTGACGTTCTGGATCTGGTAGTAGCCGCTGCCGTTCGTGACGGCGGAGTAGCCGCCGGGACTGGTCGTCACCAGAGCGTTGGCCATGATCTGCCCACCCCGGTCACGCACATATCCGCTTATGGAGCCGGGCAACTGGGGCGGCACGGGCCACCGGTAGGCCTGCGCCACCGCCGCGTCGAGGTCGGAGAGTATCTGCGACTTGTAGGGGTTGCTGCTCCCGTCGATGTTCCAGCCGTCGCATCCGTTGCACCATCGGTACATATTGACGCACCGGAAGATCGGTTTCCCGGTCGAAACGGCGGTCTGGTTGTACCGATTGATCTCGGCGAAGACCTCCTGCATCCAGCCGGGCTCGTAGTGGCTCGCGGGGTTCTCCGGATGCCCGCCCTTCCAGTAGTAGACGCCGTTGCACTCGGTGGCATAGAGCGGAAGGTGGTAGAGGTCGCTCGGGATGCCGTAGTCAATCCAGTCCTTGTAGACGTAGAAGCTGAAATACAGCTCGTCGCCGCCCGCGTTGACCCTCCAAGTGCTGTGGATGTCGCTGTACGTGTAGCCTCTGGAGTTGATATGAAGCGCGATCCCATCCAGGCTGCCGGTGGACTTGATGGCGGTGAGCATCTGGTTCATGTAGTCCACCCAGTTGAGCGGGCATCCATCGTGCGTCCACTGATCGAAGACGCCCGGGCCGTAGGGACCGCCAAATGGGGCGAGCGCCTGGGGAACGACCTTATCGTTCGGACGAACCGCCTTGATGGCATTGTAGACCATCCGAAAGCAGCTCGCGTAGTCCTGGGGGGAGACGTAGGGCTTGTTACCGCCGGAGGGAGGCCACTCGGATGCGAGGTTCGTCTCATTGCCGATGACCCAGATGCTGCAGCCGGAGGAGTTCTGCACGAAGTTCGCGCACCGCTGGGCGAAATCGGCATAGTAGGCGGGCAGCGGGATGGTGCCGACGTCGCTGTACCCGTTATTGATGCGGCAGACGACGGTGTGGCCCTGGTTGGAGAACGTCGTGAAGTTGACGCCGCCCATGTCGCCTGGATTGTGCCCGACCGCGACGGTGGCGGTCAGCCATCCGCCGGTGACGCTGCCCTGCTTGACGTGGCTGAGCCACTCGGTCGGCGCGGGTTCGTGATCGTGGATGCCGTAGATGTACGGGCTCTCGGCGGGCATCGCGCGCGAGCCGATCAGCGTCATGAGTGCCGCGATTGCGAGACGGCGCAGATGAACTTGCATGTGCTACTCCTTGCAGTGCTTGAAGACACGTTTCTCCACATTAGCCTATGCTCCAGCGTATCACATGAGCTTCGGCCTGACAATCGGTAATAATACCTGGAGTGTCCACCGCACGGCCGACCGCAGGAATCGAGCTCGCGGACGCAGAAGGTAGAGGCAATGCACCTTCAGGGGCGCAGCACTGGCCGATCGAGATGCCGCAAGCTGTCGGGTCTGGCCGATAGTGCTTCGCCCGGTGCGAGTACGAGTACGAGTACGATTACGAGTATGAGTAGGAGTGGGAGATGCCGGATATGATAGGGATCATCCTCGCCGCCGGGAAGGGCACGCGCATGAAGTCGTCGCTTCCGAAGGCCCTCCACCCCATCTGCGGCAAGCCGATGACCCGATGGGTGATTGACGCCTGCAAGGAGAGCGGAGTCACCGAGTGCGTGGTCGTCATCGGCCACGGCGCGGGGGAAGTCCGCGAGGGCCTGGGAGCGGACGTTCGGTACGCCGTCCAGGAGCAGCAGCTCGGCACGGGTCATGCGTGCAAGGAAGCGCTGATCGAGATCGAGGCGACCGAAGGCAACGTGATCGTGGCCACGGGCGATACGCCACTGCTGAGCGCGGAGATCCTGAAGCGCCTGGCGGAGGGCCACGTTTCGAGCGAAGCGGACGCGACGGTGCTCACGGCCGTCCTCGAGGATGCGGGCCACTACGGGCGGATCATCCGGGCGTCCGACGGCTCCGTGCAGGCGATCATCGAGGCGAAGGACTGCACCCCCGAGCAGAAGACGGTCCGTGAGATGAACTCCGGCATCTACTGCTTCAAGCTGCACCTTCTTCGGAAGTACCTTGCGGAGATCACCCCGGCGAACGCGCAGGGCGAGTACTACCTCACCGACGTCATCAGCCTGATGGTGAAGAGCGGCCACAGGGTCGCGGCGCTCGTCTCAGATGACGAAGACATCGTGCTCGGCATCAACCACCGCGTTGACCTGGCCCACCTGACGGGCATCATCCGGCGGCGCATCCTCGAGAAGCTGATGCTCGACGGTGTGACTCTTATCGATCCCTGCTCGACCTACGCCGACGCGGACGTAGTCGTCGGGCGCGACACCGTGATCTACCCGATGAGCGTGCTGGAGAAGGGCTGCAGGATCGGCGAAGGTTGCGTGATCGGGCCGTCTACTCGAATGGTGAACGTCGAGATCGGCGACGGGGTGGCCGTGCTGATGTCGAACCTCGTAGACAGCGCCGTGGGCGACGGGACGCGCATCGGCCCGTTCGCGAACGTCCGGCCCGGGTGCAGGATCGGCGCGAAGGTCGTCATGGGCGACTTCGTCGAGGCGAAGAACTCCGAGATCGGCGACGGCGTCTCAATGGCCCATTTGAGCTACGTGGGCGATGCGTCCGTCGGCGAGGGCGCAAACATCGGCGCAGGAACGATCACCTGCAACTACGACGGGAAGGCGAAGCATCGGACCGTCATCGGCAGAGGAGCGTTCATCGGTTCGAACTCGACTCTGATTGCCCCGGTAGAGATCGGCGACGGGGCATACGTCGGCGCGGGTTCGACGATCACGGAGGACGTCCCGCCGGACTCGCTTGCGATCGCGAGGGAACGGCAGTCGGTCAAGGAAGGCTGGGCGAAGCGCCGGCGCGAGGGTTCGAAGTGAAGCTGATCGTCGGGCTGGGCAATCCCGGGAGGCAGTACCACGGCACCCGACACAACGTCGGCTTCGAGGTGATCGAACTGCTCGCGAAGAGGCATCTCATCCATGTCAAGGCGCGGAGGAGCCGGGCGGTCGTCGGCGAGGGTCGGATCGGGGAGGAGGACATCGTCCTCGCGCGGCCGATGACGTTCATGAACCTGAGCGGCGAGGCGGTCGGCGGCCTCGCGCGGAGGCATCGGGTTGCGCCCGAGGACATTCTGGTCGTTTACGACGACATGAACCTCCCGCTGGGAAAGCTGAGGATTCGGGCGAGGGGATCTTCGGGCGGTCACAACGGAATGAAGTCAATCATCCACAGCCTGGGAAGCGAGGAGTTTCCCCGGATCAGACTAGGGATCGGGTCTCCCGACCGAAGGGAGGCGATCGAGCACGTGCTCAGCCGTTTCAAGCGGGCGGAGATGCCGGCGGTGCGGGAGATGGTCGAGCGGGCGGCGGACGCAGTCGAGACTTACCTCCGCGACGGCCCGGAACCGACGATGAACACGTTCAACGCGGACGCTTGACAACGCCATAGCGCCGTGATATATTCGCTTCAGTTTTGGGAGCCTGCTTCTGATGGAAGGCGCGACCGCCTGCATCGACCGGCAGTTCAAGGATGATGCGGGTGAGCATCCAGGAGGTGACCCCGTGGAGAAAGCTCGAGCCCAAGCCGAGATCAGTCCGGCGGTAGCCCTGCTCGTCGTGTTGGTGGTGTTGTGCATGGCGGTAGGGCTGGTGATGTATTTCCTTCAGCACGGCCCGATCGAGACGATCGCAGGAGGCGGCCTGATGCGGGGCCGGGCGATCAGCCCGGTATCCCGAGGCGCATCCGACGCACAAGCTCATCAGCCGAGGGAGCACGTCGGGACGCAGGCGATTTCCCCGACGCGCTGAAGTGAAATCGCAGGATACCGATGGAAGGGCGCAGCGAACCTGCTGCGCCCTTTTTCGCACCAGGAGGCGGACACGTGCACTCAGCCAACGAGATGAGAGGCGTATACGTCATTACCGATGCCCGGCTCAGACCAGACCGCACCCACGTCGAGATCGCCCTGTCGGCCGTGAAGGGCGGATCTCGGGTGATCCAGTTGCGGGACAAGGAGGCATCCGACGCAGACCTGATCCCCGTCGCGCGGGAGATCCGCCGGATCACTGAAGACGCAGGAGCGATCTTCATCGTGAACGACCGCATCGAAGTCGCGCTGGCCTCGGATGCGGACGGCCTGCACGTCGGCCAGAGCGACATCCCGGCCTCGGAGGCGAGACGACGCTGGCCGGACCGCCTGCTGGGAGTGTCGGCCTCCACCTTGGAGCAGGCGATCGAGGCGAAGCGCGATGGGGCCGACCACCTGGGCGTCGGGCCGGTCTTCTCCACGGCGACGAAACGGGACGCCGACCCCGTCACGGGCCTCGATCTGCTGGAGGAGATACGGCGCGAGTGCCGGCTGCCTATCGTGGCGATCGGGGGGATCGGCCTGTCAAACATCGCGGAGGTCAGGCGCGCGGGCGCGGATTCGGCGGCGGTCATATCGGCGGTCGTCTGCGCGGAGGACATGGCCGGTGCGACGCGGGCTCTCGCGAAGGCGTGGGAGGCGGCCCGCTGAGGCTACCCCCTCCGTCGGGCTATCACGGCGCGCCACTCACCTTCTGAGGGCGTCTCGGCGATGTCGAAGCCGTTGTTCCTGAGCGCCTGCTCGACTTCCACAAGCCGCTCCTCGATGATCCCGGATGCGATCAGGACGCCGCCTGTTCGGAAGACCCCCGCCATCACGGAGGCATTCTCGATTATCGTCTGGGCGACGAGGTTGGCCGTCATAAGATCAACGGACTGGCCGACGAAGCGGAGGTCGGCTGTCTGGTGGACTTCCACGCGGTCGTCGGCCCTGTTGGCGACGACGTTCTCCCGAGCGACCCTGACCGCTGTCTCGTCCACGTCGAAGGCGATCACCAGGCCCGCCCCTAGCATCGCCGCCGCGATGGCGAGTATCCCCGACCCCGTCCCGAAATCCACCACGCGGTAGCGCGGCTTCATGTACTTCTCGAGCGCGATGAGGCAGAGGCGCGTCGTAGGGTGCAGGCCCGTCCCGAAAGCCATCCCCGGTTCGAGAACGATGACCTGCTCCCCATGCTGAGGCGCGTACTCCTCCCACGGCGGCCTGATGACGATCTGCCGGCCCGGCTTAGTAGCGTGGTAGAAGGCCTTCCACGCCTCGGCCCAGTCCTCGTCCTCGGCGTATTTGACGGTGATCTCTCCCTCCCCAACATCGAGGCCGAAACCAGGGAGCGCCTTCACTCGGGCGCGGATCATAAGCAGGCGCTGTTCCAACTGGTGGTCAACCGGCAGGTAACACGAAACGACGACGGAGGACTCGCCCCGGACGGTGACTCCCCCGCACCCGTTCTCCATCATTATGTTCGACACCGCGTCCTGCGCCTGCGGCGTAGTCACTACTTCAATATCGGCCCAACGCATGGATGCCTCCGGGGGAACTCAAGTCGGAACTGCGACCGCTACTTGCCGAGCAGCTTGTCTATGAAGCCCTTGCCGCCGTCCGGGCTGATCTCGATGCCGCTCGCACTGGCATACTCCGCAAGAATCTTCTTCTGCTCGGCGGTGAGGCGTTTCGGCACTTCCACGCGAACTACGACGTGCTGATCGCCGCGACGGCCGTTCTGCACGTTCGGCAAACCCTTGCCGTCGAGCCGGAAGGAGTCGCCCGGCTGGGTGCCGTGGGGGATGTGGAGCTTTTCGCTGACGCCGCCGATCGTCGGCACCTCGATGCGGTCGCCGAGCGCAGCTTGGACGAAGTTCATGCGGGCCTCCATGACGAGGTCGTCGCCCCGCCGCTCGAAAAACTCGTGAGGACGCACGTGGACAATGACATAGAGGTCGCCGGATGGGCCGCCCCGCAGTCCCGCTTCCCCTTCGCCGCGCAACCTGACCCGCGAACCGTCCTCGATGCCGGCAGGAATGCGAATAGTCTGATCCGTCGTCTTTCGCGATCTGCCCTCACCGCCGCATTCGCGGCACGGATCGGTTATCATGAAGCCGCGCCCGCGGCACACCGGGCAGGTGACGAGGGACGATATCGAGCCGAGGATGGTCTGCTGGCTGTGCCGCACGTGGCCCGTTCCCTGGCAGTGAGCGCAGAGCGGGGGATCTCCCCCGCCCGCGACGCCGGACCCTTCGCAGGCCTCGCATCGCTCGTGCCTCGACAGGCGCACGGTCTTCTCGACTCCCGCGGCGACCTCCTCCAGCGTGAGCTCGATGTCGTAGCGAAGGTCCGAGCCGGGCTCACCCGCGCTCCGGCGGCGAGTCTCGGCCCGCGTCCCGCCGCCGAAGAACATATCGAAGATGTCACCGAAACCGCCGAGGTCTCCAAAGCCCGTCTCGAAGCCGAAGCCGCCGCCGGGATAGCGGCCGTTCGTGTTCAGCCCGTCGTGGCCGAAGCGGTCGTACACGCCCCGCTTCTCCGGATCGCTCAACACTTCGTAGGCCTCGTTGATCTCCTTGAAGAGGTTCTCCGCCTCGCAGTTGTCGGGGTTGACGTCGGGGTGATGCTGTCGCGCGAGGCGGCGGTAAGCCTTCTTCACCTCATCCGCGGAAGCGCCCCTGCTGAGCCCGAGCACGTCGTAATAATCTCGTTTCACAGCCATCCGATCTTACCTCGCGGAGCGTGCGCCTACAGGCTACTCCTTTTCGGGAGCATCCTCCGACTCGTCCGATGCCTCCGTTTCCTCCTCGTCCTCTTCCTCCAACTCCTCGATGAGCAGACCCTCGACCGACTCCTCCTCGTCCTCTGGCTCGATCTTGAGCAGATCTGACACGGACGGCGCCTGCGGCTTTGCGACCGGAGGCTCACCGGCCCGCTCCCGAACGGCAGCCTCGAGTTCCTCGGCCGTCGGGTACCTCAGGGTAACCTTCCCCGCCGCGATTTCCTCCATGGCGATGACAATCGGGTTGCGCGAATCACACTCGACGAGCGGCGACGCCCCCTCCCTTAGTTCCCTGGCCCGCTTTGCCACCGCAATGACCATCGAATACCTGCTGTACACCTTGCTCTGAACCGCATCTGACGAAGAGTCCACCATCTAAGACCGCCTTTCGTATTGCGAAACGCCGGCGCGGCCGGCTGTCTTACTCTATGTGCCACCGGCAGGAAGCTCTCTCCCGGCAATATTTCATTATATGCTCTGTTGGTCTTCCATGTCAACTTCCATGAATCTGCTTGACAACACCGGACGACGGGTGTAGAATCCGCTTGTTCGCAATCGAATACGTGCCAGTCGGGTATGTTTGGGAAGCCGGTGAGAGTCCGGCGCTGCCCCGCAACTGTAACCGCCGACGAGGCGCGCAACAGGCCACTGTCCGCACGGACGGGAAGGCGCGCGCGGAGGACGACGCGGAAGCCAGGAGACCGGACCTGATCTGGATCACGACACCACTTCGCGGGAAATGTGGTGCGGGTCAGTCGGTTTACCGACCATATCTGCAACCCCTGTCGCGATGCGTGGCAGGGGTTTTTGGTTCGTGGCAAATCACCAGGAGGAGCAGGAACATGGGGTTCAGAGTAATGAAGGCATTTCGTTTTGGCGCGGCGATAGCGCTCTGGGCATTGGCGGCGCTTGCGGCGGCCCAGACCGATGAGGCCGACGTGGTCATAGTAGTCACCGCCGAGAGAACCGCCCAGCCGGCGAGCGAGTCCATCGCGTCAACGACCGTGGTCACGGCGAAACAGATCAGAGACCAGGGGGCAAGGACGGCTGCCGACGTACTCAGGATCGCGCCGGGCGTGGCAATGCGCCAAAGCGGCCAGATTGGCGCGGCGGCAGTCGCGTTCGTCCGTGGAACGAAGGCGAACCAGGTGCTGGTCCTGGTGGACGGACAGAGGGTTTCGAGCCCGGCGTTCATCGGGGGAACGGACCTGTCGAAGTTTCCCGTTTCCGAGATCGCCCGCATCGAGATCATACGCGGACCCGTATCAAGCCTCTATGGCTCGGAGGCGACCGGAGGCGTGGTCAACATCATCACGAAGAAGACCTCCGGCGAGTCAGGAGACGCCACGTTTTCCGTGGGGGAGAACGGGCGGTCGGAACGCTCGATGGCCCTGCGCGGCGACGAAGGGCTCCTGTCCTGGCAGTTGACAGCATCGGCCCCATGCTATTCCGGCGTACGGCCGAACAGCGACTACTCGGCGACGAACCTGACGGCCGGGATCGCCCTGGAATCGCTCGGCGGATGGGATGTGCGCCTGAGGGGAGAGAGCTACCGCGACGTTCTGGGCCTGCCGAACGCCGATCCCAATCACACAGGGTACTTCGACCCGGACGACCGGCAGTGGTGGGACCGCGACAACATCAGCCTGACCACCGCGCGGGACTTGGGCGACGGGCAGGTCGAGCTGCGGGCCTACCGGATGGATCAGCAACTCCACAACAACGCGCCGGGGTTCGACTGGATGGGCCTCCCGGTGGTCTACGATTCCCTGATCACCGGTCAGACCGACGCGGTCGAGTTATCATACCGCCTCTCCCGCGGCCCGCATCAATGGGTGCTTGGCGGCGAATACCGGGACGACGACTACGAAGACATCGAGACCGGGGCGGCTCCCAGCGAGCAAAGGGAAGGCGTCTCGAACCTGGCGTTCTTCGCGCAGGACAGGTGGAGCATCGGTTCGAAGGCGTACGTCGTCCTGGGCGCGAGGTACGACAATCACTCGCAGGCGGGCGCGAAGATCACTCCGCGGGCGGGACTGAGCTACGCCGTCGCTCCGGATGCCCGTCTGAGGCTCTCCTACGCGGAGGGGTTCCGCGCGCCGAACTTCGTGGAGTTGTACTACCCGGCAGGCCCCTGGGGGCCCGGATACAGCGGCAACCCGAACCTCAGGCCGGAGAAGAGCCGCCAGTACGAGATCGGCCTGAACGCGCGGAGAGCGAAAGACACATTCGATGCGGCGGTCTTCCACACCGCAGTTACCGACCTGATCCAGGCGGACTCCGCCACGCCCTACGAGAACGTCGGACGCGCGCGCCAGCGGGGAGTCGAGATCTCATGGGACCGCAGGCTGTCCGGCTCGACGAACCTGGCTCTCGCATATACCTACATAGACGCCTCGAACCGGACGACCGGCGAGCGCCTGCGCGGCATTCCGCACAACCTGCTAAACATCACCCTCTCAAGTGTGGTACAATCTTGGCAGATCGGGCTGACCGGACGATGGACGGACGACCGGCCGGATCTTGCGTTCGATCCGCTGACCTGGGCCTCGACGCCGGTGATGCTTCCCGGGCGATCCGTCTTCGATCTGACGATGACGAGCCGCGGCTCGGACGTCAACCCGTTTCTCGTCGTCAGGAACCTTGCCAACGTTTCGTGCCAGGAAGTAGCAGGCTACCCCACTGAGGGACGCAGCTTCGAGTTCGGCGTCCACTCGGACTGGTAGTCAGACCGCAAGGTGGAGTCTGATATGCCTTTCGAACATCTTCTGAGAGACCCTGTGCTCATAGTACTGGCGATCGGCTCGCTGGTCTCCTGGGCTCTGATCGCGGACTCGTTTGTCGGCCTGATCAGATCGGCCCGGTCGGACAAGCGTTTCTCAACCGGCGACTGCTCGGCATTGTCGCCTCTGAACGGCTTGAGACGCCTGATGCAGAGCAGAAAGGGCGCCGCCCGGGAACAGATCCTGACGATCCTCGATGCCGAGATCGCGATTCAGCGGCAGAAGCTGGAGCGCGGCCTGCCGCTCCTCGGTGCGATAGGAAGCACCGCGCCCTACGTCGGGCTGCTCGGCACCGTCATCGGCATCATACAAGCATTTCAGGCGATCCAGGCTCAGAACAACATGAGCCCGTCCGTCGTTGCGGGCGGTATCGCCACCGCGCTCGTCGCCACTGCGATGGGCCTGGCGGTCGCCATCCCGGCTGTGGCCGCGCATCACCTGCTGTCATCGGCGGTCGGGAGGCGCGTCGCCGAATGGGAGTCGGCCGCGGCCGAGTGGCTCGCGGAGGAGGGCTGAAGTGAGCCTGTCCCGCTCGCGCAGAACCGAAAGGGCACCGAGGGTCGAGATCAACGTCGTGCCGCTGGTGGACGTGGCGCTGGTTCTGCTCATCATCTTCATGGTGACGGCGACTTTCATCAAGGGAGCGGGAATGAGCATCCAACTGCCGTCCTCATCGGCGGCAAGGGTCTCCCCGGCGGAATCGCGCGAACTGGTCGTAGGAATAGACTCCGCGGGCGCGTTCCTGCTGGACGGCGTGCCGGTGACGGACTCCCAACTCGCGACCGCCCTGAGTGAGGATGCCGAATCTCACGGTGTCGGAAGTCGCGTCACCATCAGAGGCGACTCCCGGGCGGCGCATGGAAGGGTCGTACGGGCGATGACGCTCGCCCAGCAGGCGGGGTTCTCCAGGCTGGTGATAGCCGCCCGCCAGGAGGGTGCTTCCGATGCGCGCTGACAGACCAAACTGGGCGGGCATGCTGCCGAGCGTCTTTGTGTCGGCGGCGGTCAACCTGACGATACTGGCAGTCATGGTGCGCGTGCTGGCCGGCCCGCCAGTCCCCGTCGAGACCCGCATAGCCGTCACGCTGGAGCCGGCCGCCGCGGCAGAGACCAGCCGCGTTCAGCCTCCGAGAATCATCTCCGCCGCCCTGCCCGCCCTACCGGTCCAGAGGCCGCACAAGTCCGCGCCTGTCACACCCAGTAGCAAGACCCCGACGCACGCGGCCGTTCCGTCGGCGGAGGTCCCGCAAGTCACAGAGGTGCTGGGGATTGCCGAGCAGACGGGCGCCGCACCCTCGACCGGCCCACTGGGTGGGGGGTCGGGAGTCGGCTCCGCGCCAGGTATTGGTGGCACGAACGTATCGGGGCCGGGCGCTGCTTCGGCATCGGGCGCGGGAGGCGGAGGTGGCGCCGGAGGTCCGGCGAAGCAGGATCAGCCGCGGGAGACTCGAAATCCGCCGCCCGTCGAGAAGCCCCCGATCCGGGAGCCGCGCCCGGAGCAGCCGCCAACGCCCAGAGGCGAGACCAGAAGGGCGCAGGCGGCCGGCCAGCCTCGCCCTGCATATCCCCGCGACGCGAGGGACGACGGGTCCGAGGGAGTCGTGACGCTCATAGCAGAGGTCGCGACCGACGGACGGATATCAGGGACCAGGCTTGAGAAGAGTTCGGGTGACAAGAGGCTGGATCGGGCGGCCGAGAATGCGGTTCGGCAGTGGACGTACAAGCCCGCGTTGAAGGACGGAGTTGCCGTGAAGTCATCTGTGCGGGTGCGCGTCGAGTTCCGGTTGGACTAGCGGGCCGTTCCCTATCGCGCGGGAGACGGGATGATCAGGGCAAGCTTCGGGCGATAGGTGACGATCCAGTAGCCGTGCCACGGCTCGAACTCGGCGTCTTCATCGTATATCACGTCTATGGAAGCCAGAGAGGAATCCGCGCTTCTCCAGTACGGGATGTCCTGGAAGAGCCACCCGCGAGTCACGGCATCGCGGAGCGTCAGCACCTCGCGTCCGTCGGTGATCCGGCAGTCCCGCACCTTGCTCGGCGCGGTGAACGGGTGTCCGATCAGCGAGTAACCTTGAGCCGGCAGGCCTATCCAGAAGTCGCTGTCGGGTTGGCCGGCGATCACCCTAGTCGTGAGACTGTAAGGCTGTTTGACGCAGAACCACACGCCGACACCCGGGCACAGCGGCGGGAATGAATCGGGATCTCCCGAGTCGTAGGCCACATTGCTCTGAGACGAGTTATTCCAGGAGTACAGGCCCAGATCCAAGTCCGTGCCGGCCAGGACGGATGCGGCAGCGGGGTTGACAGCCATGCGCGGTATCGAGAGCAGGTTCCAGACGGGCATGACCGTGCCGGGCGGAGCAACGAGTTGGCTGAATGTCAGGTCGCGAACGACATCGCCCGGACTGCGTACCCGAAGCACAGGTCGAACAGATCCGGAAACAAGTTCGAGTGCGCTGACGCCCGTGACCGACACGAAGCTCCGAAGCGTCGGCATCTGCACGCCTGAGATCCCGGCCGTCGAGACTCGAAGCAGGCCGTCCGACAATCTCGCGCTCCTGTCGGTGATCTCGAACCAGCCGCTGCCCAGTTGCTGAACCTGACCGCAGGTCCGGACGAGTAATCCCGTGTTCGAAACGCCGGCTTGAGGTCCTGAGCATAGGTAACCGCCGCCATTGCCGAGATCACGGTTGAGCAAGTATATGGGAGCAGGAACGGACGAAGAACCCACACGCGCGACAGAAGACGAAAGTATGCACCGCTCTCCTGCAACGGTTGCTGTCTCCCCGATCACGTCCACGAGATCCCCTGTGGATACGACGGTCGGACCGATCACCTTGATGCCTGAACTCCGATCGGACTCGCACACGTAGATGCAGTCGGCAAAAGCATCGCGGCCCGCGATGACGGTCTTTGATGCGAGTCGAACGGTTTGGCCGTCGGACACCGAGGTCAGATCCCCGATGAGCGCAACGTCACCTGGCAACTCGACTAGCCGGACCTGAATCTTCGCGCTGCCCTGGGTGCGGACAGCGGTATCCTCATAAGCAACCGCCTCGAGCGTGTGGAGGCCCCGCGAGTAAGTCCCGGCGTCCCATTCGAACTCAAAGGGCTCATGAGAGCACTCGGCGACAAGCTGGTCGTCTATGAAGAACTCCACCTTCCGAACACCGGAGTCGTCGGAAGCAGTCGCATGCACCACCAGATAGCCGTTGATGGTATCGCCGTCATTCGGGTTGTCGAATGTCACGACCGGCGGGGTCGCGTAAGGAGCCATGAGCGGGTCGCCGATAGTAGCCGCCTTCCAGTAGAGTTCAGGCGTGGCGGCCATAAAGCTCTCGGCCAGGTTGTAGCCCTTCAGGTAGCGGTCGAAGAGCACATTGGGATACGTCGCCAGGTTTGCGTTGGGCTCGGAGACGTACCCGTTGCCGCCGCTGAGACCCAGAGGGATCAGGTCGGCGATCAGCGACTGTCCCGGCGACGGCGGATAGCTGAATGTCCGGCCGCTGAATGACACGTAGGTGTCGGCGATCGAGCCAGGCGCAAACCGGTTTGAGACGTAGGCCGCCTGCGTGAATGAGTAAGTCTCGTTGCTTCCCCAACTGAAGTAGCCCATCAACCCCTGCTGCCCGCCCACGAACTCCCTGGCACGCGAGTCGAACTCCGCGGCGGTGTAGTAGGTCTGACGGCCCTTTGCGATGATCCCGCCGTTTGCCAGCCTCAGCCGGTCGTTCAGGGCGGGATATGCCGCCGGGCTGGCCCCGTCCAGAAGGAACAGGCCCTGCAGAGGCTGAGCGGCCAGGGAATCTTCAATCATTCGGCGGATGTCGGCCTCAGAGTAGGCATCGAGTCTCGTAACGGCGTAGAATCGTCGGCCGCCCAGGCTCAGGCTGTGGGTGAAGTACTGCTCCGGCGCGGCGGGCGAGGCGGTGGGACCCCAGGGATTGACAATCGGCGGGGCGGTGTACGGGTCGAAGGGGTTGGCCGGCGGATAGGTAATCGCCGGCTCGCCAACGCACGTCAGGAGGCTGGAGACGGACACGGCGCCTGCGAAGTAGGAATAGTCGTAGACGGCCTTCAGCGGGATGCCCTTGGTGAGGACGATGTAGTCCAGCCGGTTCGGGTCGGGATGGCTCGCGAGGAAAGCGCGGATCGGCGCGACGATGTCGGCCTCGCACTCGGCCCGGGTGACCTGCTCGGCGGACGAACAGCGGATGCGGCAGATGTTGATGGAAGGGATCGCTCGCCTGGCCTGGTAGTACGCACCCACGGCCTGCGAAACACTGCTCGCATCGTTGATGACGAGAACCACGTTTCTCGGACCGCCACCGGCGTGACATGCTCCCGCGCAGAGCAGAACAAAGACGGCGACGAGCGACAACCATATGCGATGCGCGCGGCTGCGCACCGATTTTACGGCTTCCTCACGCGTGATGGCGCAACTCCTAAGCTTCCGCGGACCAGGTCCGCGCGTTGTTCGAGACTGCCCTACTCTTCGGCCGGAGTTGTGGTAACAGAGTCACGGCATTACGAGGCTGAATCGCGCAGTTTCCCTGGCAATATCAGGGCCATGAAACCTTGGGTCAACATGGAGAACTGCGGTACTACGAACTCGGAGCGCCTGTTCCTCATCACGGAATGTTATTGCACGCCGCAAGTGGAACAGGCGCTCGACTTGAATCGTTGTTTCTCTTTCCTTGTGTACCGGACAGCTTCGAGCTGTCTCTCCGGGTGGCGCAAAGCTGGGTTACTTGCGCCGCCTTATCATCGGCAGGAGACCGCCGAGCAGACCGCCGAGGGCCAGGAGCGAACCCGGCTCGGGAATCAACGCCGGACCCGGAACGGTCCTCTCGACAACCTGAGTGCTGATCGGCCCGCCGTCCATCGTGACCACGAGCCCACCCGTCGGCGCGCTGTTCGGCACGACCAGAGTGAACTGGCCGGACCATGCCGTGGCGGACGGAACTACGTCGTTCGTGGTAGCAGCCCGCCAGTAGGCGTTGTCCTTACGCGTCGGCACCCACTGCCGCACGGTTGTGCCCGTGTTCCAGAGGGTCGAGGGGAACGTGTTTGCCCCGAGGGCCCACGGGAAGTAGATCCCGAAGTTGGGCACCTCAGCCTGCACGGTCAGCTGTCCGAACGGATATGTGCTGTCGGCCGGACAGTCTATCTGGTACGTGTAGGTGAACGTATTCGCATCGAACCCGACATACGTAACGTTCGGGAAGATCTGTGCCTGGGCGCCCACTGCACACAGCGCCAGCGCACAAACACAAAGCAACACTAATCGTCTCATATTCTGTCTCACCTCCTCACTTTCGGAAAGTCGCTTCCTACAACAACAGGAACCGAAAACCTACCGTCGTCTCAGGAACGCAACGGCTCCGCCGATGCCGGACAAGAGAACCAGGAGACCCGACGGCTCCGGGATTCCGGGAACCGGCAGATCGTAGGTCCATGTGGTGCTGTAATCCGCGGGTCGGGTAATGACAATGCCCGGGACCGGCATCGTGTTCGGAACGCTTACCTTGAAGACCCCCACCCAGGCCGGCATCTGGTAGTACTGAAGCACCGGGCCGGGAGGCACGGAACCGAGCCACTTGTAGCCCACATAGGTCGGCTCCTGCCACCACGGCTGGGACTTGTTCCATGAGCCGAACGAGTTGTTCTCGACCGGGTCGTACATGGTATAGGGCCAAGCCGCTCCCACGAATGCGTCAACCTCGAACTCCCCCAGGGGAAGCTGAACGTCGTACCCTTGAGTCACCTCATAGGTGTAGGTGAACGTCGCGGGATCGAAGCCGAGGTACTGTACCAAGGGAGTGCCCGCGGCTAACGAAGCGCCGGCGCACAGAACCACTAGAACGAGCGAGGCGATCGTGAATCTCAGATGCTTGGACATGCTGTTGACTCACCTCCTTCATCAGTCAGACTGTAGTTGCAATCAAGCCGCACCTCGACGGCAGAACCGCCAGGTGAGGCAAACGCAGATCAGGACGCGATGATGCAACTTTTCGAGGAGATGAGGTGTGCGGTGATGTCGGGGAAAGCCTTTCGGCCTGCGCACTCCTTCTCCTTCCCGGTAATGAACGATTTGTGACAGATGTCGGCCGCCGCGTCGTCGTTCTGCGCTCGCGCGGCCTTTGCTCACCGAAATGAGCTTTTCCTGCCCTTAAGTACCATGTGCAGTCTACACCCGTTATCCCCCGCTGTCAAGCATTCTCGAGGCGATTTGCGAAAAACTGGTAAAAATACCGGGCCACGGATGGTTGACAATCCGAGACCGCTCGGGTGCATTCGAGTTCAGTGCGCGGCGACCGTCTCTCGGTATGCCCTGAGGGCTACTCGAAACTAGACGGGTCTTGGGCCCTGAACCCACGGCAGACGACAACCGTTCTCATCGAGCGGCCACTCTGGCGGCATATCGAGAGGCGCACCTACTCTGGGGAAATGCACCCGAGCCCCCCCCGAACGGTTGACTTTCGGCGTCCTAATACATATACTCTACTCTGTTTGGACGGCCCGGCGCGCCAGAACAACCGCCGAGGCCGTCACGGCATCAACAGAGTTACCCGGAGGCGAGCGATGCAGGCTCAGACGAACATAAAGGCAGTCTGGTTCAAGGTGGTGGACGAGGTGAAACAGCGGGTCATACACCCCACCCTCTGGAAGGCGCTCGAGGCGGGCGTGGCGGTCACGGTAGAGGAAGGGCAGTTCGTGGTCGGGTTCCCGATGGGGACGTTCCACCTCGCGGGCAACCTGAACTCGCTCGACCACAAGAACATCATCGAGGCGACGATCTCCAAGTATATGGGCGAGCGCCTCTCCCTGAGGATCATCGAGGGCGGCTCAATGGAAGACTGGGAGGCCGTCAAGACCAAGGAGGAACACGCCAGGGCCATGCGCGAGGCGGCCGCCGCCAGGCGCCATGACGCCACCAGTTCCGTAAAGATATGGGAGACCCTGCTGGAGAAGGTCGGGCGCAAGTACTCCACCATGCCGCTCCGCCAGCTCCCGCAGTCCCGGGCGGTGTACATCGAAGAAGCCCTGCAGATGATATCGGACACGATGGACCAGGTGATCCCCGAGGGACAGCCGCCGGACGATCTCACGCAGAGGGCGATCGCACGCGTACTGGAGAAGGTCGCCTCGCTGGTCGAGGTCCCATCAACCATCCTCGCGCTCGACCTCCTGCGACTGAGACGGGCCAGCCAATGACCGAACCCCGGTTTCTGGTCACCGCGATCCTGGTTTCCCTCGCGCTCCCGGTTACCGGAGGTGCAGACATGGACATATCTCTCCAGACCCTTTCGAGGATCATGGGGGTCCCTGCGAGTTCGATCACGGTCAACGCCCGGCCTGATCAGCCGCACACGTCGTTCCAGACCCCGACTGGCTACATGCCCGAGAACGACATACGCACCGACGCGGTGATCGTCTACTCGTCTGGGAAGGATCAGATCGCCACCTGGAAGCAGAAGGGCTACTCGATCCAGACGATGTACGGATTCCGCACCGGCGACGACTACATCAAGGACCACAAGGACGAGGGGCAGACCACGGCCGACGGCACGATCCTGACCTGCGGGCCGGGCAGCTACTACATGGTCCCGACGCAGAGCCGCATAGACGCCGCGATCGCGTTCTACCGCGAGGCGATCAGGAACGGCACGCAGCTCGCAGTACCGGAGGAGCCGGAGTACTTCGCACAGGCCGGCTACTCGGAATCGTTCAAGCGCGAGTGGCAGGACTACTACAAGGAGCCGTGGGCGGACCCGGCATCCTCAATCGAGGCGCGGTACAAGTCCGAGCGGCTGAAGGCGCACCTCGAGTGGCGGATGGTGAAGGCGATCCTGGAGGACGTCAAGGCGCAGGACCCGGCGGTCGTCGGCGCGGTCGCGGCGCACAGCCCCGTCAGCTACTTCCAGTGGAACATAGTGTACCCGCACTTCCGCGTGATGCAGCTGCCGGAACTGGAGGAGATGATCGGCCAGGTGTGGACGGGCACCGCCCGGAGCGGATGCAAGTATGAGGGCGAAACTGCCGAGCGAACCTTTGAGAACGGCTTCCTGGAGTACTCCTCGCTCTACAACCTGATGCGCGGCACCGGCAAGCGGCTCTGGTTCCTGATGGACCCGCTCGAGGACAACGGCGAGCGCACGATGGAGGACTACCAGTCGAACTACATCAAGACGCTGGTCGGCTCGCTGATGTTCCCTGGCGTGGACGAGTTCGAGGTCATGCCCTGGCCGACCCGGATCTTCGGACGCGTGCCCGGGGAGTTCGCCACGATGATCATGTCAGTCGTGACGATGCTGGGCGACATCCACAACCAGAGGGAGTTCCACCTCGACGCCGGCACGGAGGGCATTGCGACCTTCGTGGCCGACTCGATGGGCTGGCAGAGGGGTGATCCGGGCCGCAGCAATTACGACTGCTTCTACGGGCTCACTCTCCCGCTGATCATGAAGGGCATCCCGGTCCAGGTGGCTCAGCTCGAGCGCACGCCGCAGCCGAAGTACCTCGATCCGTACAAGGTGCTCCTGCTCTCCTACGACATCATGAAGCCGATGGACGAGCGGTGCAACCATGCGATCGCAAAATGGGTGCGGAACGGAGGCGCTCTGGTGCTCTTCGGCGGCCGGGACGCATACGACGCCGTGCCCGAGTGGTGGCGCGAGAAGGGGTTCGCCTCCCCGCACGAGCACCTCCTGTCGCTGATGAAGTGCCCCTCGAAGGACGGTACGTACCCCGTCGGCAAGGGGACGGTGATCATCGAGAACAGGCCGGGGAGCTACTTCGCGGAGTCGAAGGGATCGGCGACCGAGCTGCGAGCGATAGTTTCCAGAGCGTGCGGCAAGGCGGGAATCCCATACAGGGAGCAGCACTACATGATGGTCAGGCGCGGGCGGTACGTCGCGGCGAGGGCGTTCGACAGGCCGGTGACGATCCGCGGTAGGTTCATCAACGTGCTCGATCCCGAGTTGGAGTTCGTCACGAATCCGAAGGTCGCCGTCGGCGATCTGGCGGTCTACGCGGATGTGAAGGAGATGCTCGCCGACTCGAGGCCGAGGGTGATGCTCTCATCGTCGCGTTTGGAAGCGAAGTCGGAGGCGGCGGACCTGACCTCGGTGCTGCTCTCCGGGCCGCTCGGGACACGCGGGGTCGTGCGTTTCTCGACCGCAGGCAAGACCCCGAGGCTGATACAGGTGCTCGACACCGCCGGGAAGCCGCTCCCGTTCGAGCAGACATTCGAGACGGAGACGCTCCTCATCACCCACGACGGCCTCCCGGATGGCGTCGTCGTCCGCGCGGAGTGGGAGTAGGCGTACGATCGGCGGTCCTCGAGCGTCGAGCCGCCCTTCGATACACTCTCCGCTTCGCTCCGAGCACTCAGGGCTGACGGAATCGGTGGAGCGTGAGGCCGGGGGCGTCCTGAACGACCGACCGTCATCCTGAACTAGATTCAGGACCCAGGACTCCCCCGGATGGATGCTGATTCAAGCTCAACATGACGGCAGGGTGCTTCACCCATCACTCATCACCCATCACACCCCAGCCGCCCTTCGAGGCACGCGCCGGAGCGCGCACTGAGGGCTGACGGAATCGGTGGAGCGTGAGGCCGGGAGCGTCCTGAACGACCGACAGTCATCCTGAACTAGATTCAGGACCCAGGACTCCCCCGGATGGATGCTGACTGAAGCTCAGCATGGCGGCAGGGGGCTTCACCCATCACTCATCACCCGTCACACCCCAGCCGCCCTTCGATGCACGCGCCGGAGCGCGCTCAGGGCTGACGGTGGTGGCGCGCGCGGTTGCCAGCGCAGGAAGACCCCCGCGCTCCGATGAACACTCCCGTGGCTCGACCACCATTCGCGGAGGAACCGATCATGAACATCCCGCGCACGGGCGCGCTCGCCGCACTCGCTTTCTTGCTGACGGCCGCCGCTCTATCCGCAAGAAGCCCGCAAGCCGTCAGCACGATACCCCGGGTAGCGAAGGGACCCGCACTCACCGGCGACCTCAGCGATCCGATCTGGCAGAATGGGCAGGCGTTGGGAGGCTTCCGGCTGATCAAGGACGCGAAACCGGCGAGCCAGCAGACCGCCGCCCTTGTCCTCTACGATACAGACTACCTCTACGTCGGCGTCGAGTGCTACGAGGACAAACCGGCGGGGATCGCCGCTCAGGTCAAGGACCGGGACGGCAAGGTCTGGGCGGACGACTGCGTCGAGTTCCTCCTCGACACCGCGAACTCCAAGCGGTCGTGCTACCACTTCATCGTGAACTCGATCGGCACGCTGTTCGATGAGCGGTGTATCAGCGCCGACCGGGGCGATGCCTCGTGGAACAGCAAGACCATAGTAAAGACCGGAAGGACAGATCGCGGGTGGACCGTCGAGTTCGCGATACCTTTGAAGGACCTCGGCATCGTACCGACGCCGGGGCTCGTCTGGGGGATTAACATCTGCAGGGCCCGGTACGCGGGTCGGCAGGAGTTCAGCGCATGGAGCCACACCCCGGACGGCTTCGTGCAGCCGAAGAGCTTCGGTGAGGTGATGCTCTCCGCCGGCATGCGCGACTTCCCCGACTTCCAACTCCTCTCCTGGGGCAATCTCGATTCGGACATCACCTACGGCGGACAAAACGTCCTTGTGTGCCAGATTCCGAACAAAGGCAAGTCGGCGAAGACCTATACTCTGACTCTCCTGGGCAATGAGGCCGACAAGACGACCGTCAACGTGACCAGGAAGATCGAGTCGCCGGCGGGGATACTCGTGACGGCCGAACTCCCCTACTCTCCCGAGGGCAAGCCGACCGAGACGTTCAGGTTCAGCATCTCATCCGGAGCGAAGACCGTCTTCACGGCCACGCATCCGTCGCAGGCGATCCCGCAAGCAGCGAGGGTATGGCAGATCGCCGATCCGCTGTACGCGGAGTTGCTCTCAAAGAACCCTCCGGGATTGCAGAAGGAGGGCGCAATCTACTGGTTTCACAGCGGGAATGCTGGTGAACTGCGTCCGTTCGCGAAGGAGTACGGCCTCCGGTACTCGCTCGACGAGGCGTTCAAGGAGCTTGCGGACAACAAGCTGATCCCGATCGTCATGACCGCCCAACTGGCGAATCCCGAATGGACGAAGTTGGCCGACAAGTACGGCGTGAAGGCGCTCCTCGAGCCGGACTACCGACCCTCTGCGGCAAAGGGCGTCCCGCAGATCGGCGGCCTGCCGTATATCCTCGATCCTCGGAGCAGGGAGGTCTACTTCGCGAATCTCAGGGACACTATCGTCTCTTCTCGCAATCGCATCTGGGGCATCTACACCTATGACGAGCTTACCGAGAAGGCCACCGAGCAGGGAGTCGAGCTCTTCTCGACGATGAAGGACACCTACCACTACATCCGCGAGGCCGATGCCGATGTGAAGGCGCAGTTCGGCTACGGGAAGTATGGCATCCCGGAGTCGCCGACGGATGAGAATCCGTTCCGCTGGATCGCTTACCACAAGTGGGTGAACAGCAGGCTACTCGACTGGCAGAAGGAGGTCTACCAGACCGTCAAAGAGCTGGCTCCTGAGATCAAGGTCATCTCGATGGACCCCGTCGCGGGCCACAAGCCGTATGACCTCGACCGCATCGGCCCGTACGTGGATATCGTCACCCATCAGCTCTACCCGTCGTCGAACCCGAACCGGCAGGAGTTCGGCTTCGTGACCAAGTTCGCCACCGACCTGACCGGGAAGCCGGTCTGGCCCTGCGCTCACGTCGAGAACTACGCCTACTCGACGACCGCCGAGGAGACCCGCGAGCTGATGAGCCAGGTGATGCGGAACGGCGGGAAGGGCTTCCACCTCTATATCCCCGACGTGAGGGGCGGAGGGGCGACTTCCGGTGATACGAAGCTGACGAAATACGGCAGTCCGGAGCGCTACCGGGCGATCACCGAGATACTCAAGCTCTCACGCACCATGAACGAAGTCGCGATGCCGACCGCCGACTGCGCGATCCTGTACTCCGAGGACCACTGCCAGTCGTTCCCAGCGAAGAACTACGTCTACCCGAACGAGGTGGAATACGCGTACACGCTCCTCGGTCCGGTCGCGCGGGCGTGGTTCGACGTCATCAACGACAACATGGTGGCCGACGGGAAAGACCTCTCTCGGTACAAGGCGATCATCGTCCCGGCGGCGAAGTACGAGCGGCGGTCGGTCGTCGAGAAGCTGATCAAGTATGTGGAAGAGGGCGGTGTCCTGGTCTTTGGTCATATGGACTGGTTCGACTCCTCACCCGATGGCTCGTCACTCGCCGGCCAGTGCGCGAAGCTGCGAACACCGCGCATTGTTCGCGATCCCGTCACCGTGCAGGCCGGCAAGGGGAAGACGCTTAGCTTCGGCGATGCATTCACGGAGAAGAACATCGGCGACGAGAAGTTCAAAGCGGACTTCAAGGCGCTGGTCAAGGATCTGGGGATCAGGACCGATCGGGATATCTGGAGGTTCAAGTTCCCCGAGTTCAAGACCGTCTACCGGCCCGATCCGGCCGGCAGATGCCTGACCGGCAACTACATCAAATGGCGTCGGGAGCGACCGCTCGACATCCTGAACGCCCTGACCGGCGGCGTGTACAAGTACAGCCTGGCGCCGGATGCGGTTCCCGATCAGGGCGGCACAATGCGGATCGGTTTCGACAGGGGCGACCTGACCGACCGCAAGCTCGCGCCGACGACGAAGAAAGCAGATCTCAGGCCGGATGATTTCGTCGCCTCATGGAAGGCCGAGCAGCCGGTAAGCGTGACGTTCGACTTCCTGAAACCCCACCCCATCAGCCGCATCCGCCTCTGGTACTCCGATCAGCTCCCGGCGCTGACGATTCGCGGGAGTGTGGACGGGCGTACATGGGTTGATCTGGCGGCGCATCGGAAGCAGGCGGCGACGCAGGACGTGCTCGACGCGGACTTCAAGGCTGAGGGCGACTTCCGGTACGTGCGGCTCTCATTCGGCCAGCACGATCCGGGGCAGATGATGACGCTCGTGGAGTGCGAGGTGTGGGCAAGATGACCGACCGGACCAGTCGGATGAGTCGGACGTGTTGGACCGGCTGCGCTGCAGTCCTGACAGTGTGCCTCCTCCTGGCCGGATGCTCATCCCGGAAGCAGTCGGAGATTCATATCAAGTGGTGGGTCTTCCCGATGTGGAACGGGATCACCGGCAATGAAAAGAACGCTACGCCCGAGGACTGGCCGCGCCTCAAGATCAGGGAGTTCGAGGCGACGCACCCCGACGTCAAGATCGACCTCGAAGTCCTGACCTGGCAGGCCGGGAGTCAGAAGCTCGACCTCGCCGTCCTGTCCGAGACCTATCCCGACATCTGCTACCTCGCCGCCGTCAACCTGCGCAAGTACGCCGATCAGGGCGTCCTCGAACCGATCGACCCATACCTGACGGAAGCCGACGAGACGGATGTCTACCCGAACGTCATGGACCTCTGCCGGTATCAGGGCAAGACCTACCTCTGGCCGTGGCTCTGCAACGCGCTCGTGATGGCGATCAACACCGATATCTTCAAGGAGCGCGGCATCGAGCATCTCATCCCCAAGCCGCCGGAGCGGTCGTGGGCCTACGATCAGTTCCTCGAGGCCGCGAAGGCGTGCACTTTCGACCGGAACGGGGACGGCAAGACCGACGTTTACGGATACGCGCTGTACGGCATCCCGCTGAGCGTCGAGTACCAGATGCTCACCCTCGTGCAGGGCTTCGGCGGCCAGCTCTACAGCCCCGATGGGGCCAAGTTCACGCTCAATTCGCCGGAGGGAGTCCGGGGGATGCAGTTCCTCATGGACCTGCTCGACAAGTACAAGGTCGTGCCGCCCGGCCCTGCGGGCACTCAGTCCGGGCAGGTCGGCCAGATGTTCATGAACCAGGAGACGGCGATGATCTCGTCTGTCTCGGGCGTCATCAAGTCCATCAAGCAATCGGCGGCGCGCGGAGAGTTCCCGCTCTTCAACGCGATCCTCGTGCAGCCACCTCATCTGCCCGGGAAGAAGCCCGCGAGCCTGCTGTCGGTCGGCGGGTACGTCGTCTTCAAGCAGGAGGACAAGCGCAAGCGGGACATGACGATGGAGTTCGCGCGATTCCTGACCAACAGGGAGAACTGCCGGGCGCTCTCGGTGATCGGGCAGCTTCCGGCGCGGAAGTCGGCGGGCGACATCTATCCCGGCGACGAGGACATGGCGGTCGTGGCCGGATTGCTGCCGGTCGCGCACGAGTATTTCACCGCCGCCGGGCCTGAGCTGGGCCAAGTGGTAAACAACATCTACCAGCAGATCTTCACGCACTCGAAGACGCCCGCCGAGGCGCTTGCCGATGCCGAGAGGCGCGCAAACGAGATCATCGCCCGCGAGCGGCGTGAGAGGGGGCCGGCGAAGTGACGAGACAGCCATCGGCCAGGCGGTTGAAACCACGGCAACGAAGGCACAAAGTCCACCTGCGTAGACTAGTGCCTCCAATGTCCGCAGGGACACTTCGTGCAGTTGCAGCCGTGACTTCAGTCGCCCGGGCACTCAGGACAGAGCTATGAAACGTAACTCTCTTATCAATCGAATCATACGCGCAAGGTGGGCATACATATTCATCGCGCCGGCGGTGTTGCACTTCCTCATATTCAGCGTCTATCCGATCGTTTCGACGGTCTACCTCAGCTTCGTGCGGTTCAACCTCCAGGGGAACACACTCGTCGGCCTGCAGAACTACCAGATCGCTATGTCCGACGCGATCTTCTGGAAGTCGATGGCGAACACAGCGCTTTATGCGATGGTCGTCGTGCCGGTGGGTATCGGCATCTCGCTCCTCCTCTCGGCACTGATCTTCCCGCTCAGGCCGTCGGCGCAGAACTTCTACAAGGGCGCGTTCTACCTGCCCGGCATCGTGTCTGCGGTCGTGGTCTCGATGATCTGGCTCTGGATGTTCGACTCGGCCCACGGCCTGCTCAACTACATGCTCTCGGTCGGCGGGCTGCATCCGATCTCGTGGCTCGGGGAATCCCGGACCGCCCTGCCCTCGCTGATGTTCATGGCGGTGGCCGGCGGAGGCGGATCGGCGATCATCCTCTACTTGGCGGCGATGGGCGGCATCCCGGCGACCCTCTACGAGGCCGCTCAGATAGATGGCGCGACGCGGTGGACCGAGTTCTGGAAGATCACGCTCCCGCTCCTCAAGCCGACGACACTCTATCTCGCGGTGATGGGCACGATCGGCTCATTCCAGGTCTTCACCAGCATCTACATGATGACGCGCGGCGGCCCGAACTACGCGACCTCGACGATCGTGTTCTCGATCTACCAAACGGCGTTCGAGTTCCTGAAGCTCGGGCGAGCTTCTGCGATGGCTCTCATCCTGGCGGTGATCATCATCGCGGCGAGCGCGATTCAGTTCAAGCTGCTTGGGACAGAGGTAGAGTATTGATGAACCATCCGACTCGTCTGACAAGTCCGACCCGTCCTCGAGTATCCCCGTTTACGGTAGCCGCCTACGTCATCCTGACCCTGTGGGCGTTGTGGGCGCTCCTGCCATTGTTCTGGATGATCTCGACCTCGTTCAAGGAGGTCCGGGCTGCGATCAAGATCCCGCCGGAGTGGCTTCCCGCTCACCCGACTTTGATCAACTACGAGCACCTCTTCGCTCGCGCGCCGGCGTTCCGATGGTTTGCGAACAGCGCGATCGTCGCGGCCGCTCACACGCTCACGATGCTGTTCTTCTGCTCGATGGCGGGCTACGCGTTCGCCAAGAAGGAATTCCCCGGCAAGACGGCGATCTTCTGGAGCCTGCTCAGCACGATGATGATCCCCGGCATGGTGCTGCTCGTGCCGCTATTCCTGCTCGTCTCGCGCATGGGCCTGATCAACAACTTCGGCGGGCTGATCCTGCCGGGGATGGTCGGGGCGTTCGGCGTTTTCTTGATGAAGCAGTTCATGGGGACGCTGCCAAACGAGTTGATAGATGCCGCGCGGATCGACGGGGCATCGGAGTTCGGGGTCTACTCGCGGGTGATCCTGCCGCTCTCGAAGCCGGCGCTGGCGGTGCTTGGGATCTTCAGCTTCATGGGCGCGTGGAACGACTTCCTCTGGCCGCTGCTGATCACTCAGTCGAAGGAGATGCGCACGCTCGCGGTCGGGCTGGCGACGCTCCAGCAGGAGTCGATGACCGACTACGGCCTCCTGATGGCGGGCTCGGCGTTCGCGGCGGTTCCGATGATCATCGTCTTCTTCGCGTTCCAGAAGCACTTCCTCAAGGGCCTCACCATCGGCGCACTGAAGGGATGATGGGGAATGGTCGATGGCTCATGGTTGGCGGGATGGTGACTTCGGGGCCGGATCGAGGTATAATGCCCATAGAAAGGGCGGTAGATCGCTGGTCATGAGTATGACGCTGGATGCCAGAGAAGCCATCGACATAATGGTCGAACGCATAGTGGGGCGCTTCAAGCCGGAGAAGATCATCCTCTTCGGATCGCAGGCGCGCGGCGCCGCGCAGCCTGACAGCGACATCGACCTGCTCGTGGTGTTCGCCACGTGCCCTGACCGCAAGGCCGCGACGATCTCCATCATGAAGGCCCTCGCCGATCTGCCAGTCGGCAAAGACATTGTCGTAACCACCTCGGAGGAGTTGGAGACACGCGGCAGGCTCTTCAGCACGATTCTCTACCCGGCGCTCCGCGAAGGCAAGGTGCTCTATGCCGGATGATCTGATACTCAGGGAAACGGCCCACTGGCTCCGCTATGCCAGGGAAGACTACGCGGCGGCGCTGGTCCTGCAACAGACGGAGACACCACGGCACGTCTGCCTTCTCGCACAGCAGAGCGCGGAGAAGGCAATCAAGAGCATCTTTGCATTCCTCGACATGCCGATCCCCCGAAGTCACGATCTCGATCTGCTCAAGAACCTGCTCCCGGATGACTGGCACACGAAGACGGAGTTTGCCTACCTCTCGGAGTTGAGCTTCTGGGCGGTCGAGTCCCGCTATCCTGGCGATCTTCCGGAAGCCACAGTCCAAGATGCGGAGGAGGCCAGAGCCCAGGCCGAGTCCATTCTCCGCTCGGTGGAAGCCGACCTTCGGAGCCACGGATACGTCGATCAGTCCTAGTCGGCGGTCCCGATGATCATCGTCTTCTTCGCCTTCTAGAAACACTTCCTCAAGGAGCTCACCATCAGCGCGCTGAAGGGGTAATGCCGCCGATGGACGCAGATGAACGCGGATATCGGACGGCAGTTGGGGCAGGAGTTGGACTCCCGCCCCTTATTCGTGCTACTTCACCCAGACGGTCGCAAGGCCGTTCGCGGGGACGGTGACCGTCACCTGGTCGCGGGAGAGCTTCAGGCGGGAGAGCGGGTCCTCGACGAGTGTGCATGACCAGGCCTCTTTGAACTTGCCCTTCGGGAGCGTGAGGGTGACCGGAGTCGCCTCCCCCGTCAGTTCGCGGAGCCGGATGATCAGCCCCTCGCCGGATTCGGCCTGCTTCACTGCTTGGACGTTGACGTTCTGCGCGGAGACCGACACAAGGCTCGTCGGGATGCCCGGTGCGGACTTGGCCGGAGTGTTCAAGGTCACCTTCCATGCCACGAGCGGGCATCGGACCGACTGCCCGAACCGGGAGGCCGCGACGGGGTCGTACTTCGGCATCGAGGTGAGCGAGTACCGGAACTCCATCTCGCCGCCTTGGGAGGCCTTGTAGTTCGTGAACCAGTAGTTGTTGAACGCGTAGGCGTAGAGATGCCCGTTCTCAATCGGGAGCGGCGACTGAAATATCTCGCGGTTGACGTCGCCGATGGTGATCAGCGGGCTCTCGACCGCGCTCCAGACGACCGCGCACTTGTCATCCGCGGCGGCCACGAAGTCCTGGGCGCAGTACCACTGCATGCACGCGCCGGGGAGCATCTGCGACTTCGGCTTGACCACTCCATCCGGCAGCTCGACGTAGAACTCGGGCTTGTAGAGGTTGAACGGGAAGGCGAAGTACCCGGCTTCCTTCTCGTAGGTTTCCGTCTTCTCCAGCCGGTTGATGAAGTCGATCCGCTTGAGGTTCTCATACAGAACCACTTCCGTAGTCCATTTGGGCGTGAGATGCGCCGAGCCGCTGACCCTTGATCCGGAACGACCCTGGCCGGGGCTGAACTCGACCGCCTCAGCCGATGCCTTGCACTCGGTGACGTCGGCCGGTTGCCCTCCGCGGAAATACATGTACTGGTTGAAGTCCTCTGCTGACGACTGATCGACCAGCTCCGCGCCCAATTCCTTGTCGAAGAGGCTCTTGATCGCACCGGTGGCAGGATCGAACTCGACTCGGTAGTAGTTGTTCTCCAGGGGTCTCTTCTTCGCGCCCACAGCTACACTCCACAGGCCGGAGATGACCCTGCACCCCATCGGCGGGACGTTGTCCGCCCAGTGGGGAAGCGAACCATCGGGGCCACTCAGGAGTTCGACGGGACCGCTCACCGGCCAACTCAGAGGGTTGTAGACGACGATCTCACCTTCCTTCGCGCTGGTGGCCTTCGCCAAGTCGCTCATGGCATCACGGAAGACCTGCTCCGACTGAGCCTCCGCCAGGGTCGCGAACCGCTTCTTGTAGTTCCACTGGTGGATCGTCTGATCGCTGGCCGGCTGGCTGATGCTGCAGTGCGCGCCCCAGGTGTGCTCGTCGTAGAGGATCGCGTTCTTCCAAGCCGCGTCTATCTCGGCCTTCGGGTATTCGGCGATCCCGTAGGTGGACAGGAGCGAGTAGATCTTCTCGGCGGTGGCGAGCTGCTCCTTGGCGATACGCACATCGGCGGTCTCCATGGCGGACGAGCCCGCGCCGTCCTCCCAGTAGACGCCACCGTCACCGGCGATCGTCGGGATGTCCTTTGCGAAGTTCTTCTCGATATGCTGGAAGAAGGACGGCCCGCGCGTGAAGATGATCTTCGGGTACTCGTAGCGCTTGTTCCACTCCGCAACGACCGATGCCATGTCAGGTCGGAACGGCTGGTTGTCGCTCACTCCGCCGAACGCGAGCACTGCGTCATACGGGTAGTCCGCCCGGTCGAAGCCGGAGAGGAGGCCCAGAACGCGCGGCACGGCGGTCTCGACGCTCGTCTGCAGGCCGAGATGCGCCGCGTGAGCATATCCCGGAGCGAACCATGCAAGCACCTTTGCGCCATCCGGTCCCTGCCAGTAGAACGGCTTGTTGAAGAGCTGGTTGAACGAGTCGCCGCGCGTGAGGTTGAGTCCTGCGCTGAAGTACTTGATCCCCGCGCCCGCGAGCACGGTCGGGAGCGTCCAGACCTGAGTCGGCACGTCGCTGCTCACGGCCATGTCGAACGGGATGCCGTACTCCCTGGCGACATTGTGCGCATAGTAGAGGTCGCGGATGAACGACTCGTGGGAGCAGATGCCGGTGAGCATGTTCCCGTAGATCGCCTGGCACCCGATCTGTCCGGACTTGGCGTACTTGATGAACTCATCCCGGCGGTCCTTCGGCATCATCGAGAGATAGTTGTCCTCGGGCCACGCGACCTCCGTGTTCCAGACGAAAGCAGGGTACCTCTTGCAGAGGTCGAGGGCGAGCGACATGTTCCGGTTGTGGAGGTCAATCACGCGCTCCTGCCAGTCGGTGTAGCCGACGTCAATGTGCGAACTCGGCTGGACGTAGAGCCGCCAGTGGCGCTGAGGCTTCAGTTCGCATGAGGCCGACACCAGACTGCTTCCGCACGAGACGGTGACTTCGAGAGGCGTGGGCGACTTGACCTCATTGACTTCGAGATCGGATTCGGCGATTCCCAGGAGGTTCGGCTTGAGGCTGATGTTCTGGCCGGTGGACCTGATTACAGCCGAGGCCTCGGTCACGCCGGGGTAGAACTCCGCGTTGAGCCTGACGATCTGCTTGATCTTCCCGCCGCGCTTGACGAGGAACATCGTTGGGGTGAGCGATACCTTGTTCACTCCGTACTGAGGCATCAGTCCGGTCGAGTCATTCGTGAGGCTGATGGCGTCGTAGAGCATCCACGAGCCCTCGGTGATCTTGAGCGCGAGCGTGTTCTCCCCCTTGCGGAACATCTTCGGCGGGAGGGTCAGCTTGATGACGTGCTCCCTGCCCTGCGCGCAGTCGGAGAGAGCGTTGTCGCCCGATCCCTGAGGCAGCGCGAATCGGCCGCTCTGCCCGTTCAGCGACATCTCGAGGACCGGGGCATCTCCACCGTGCGTGCTCACCAGGTCAATGGTCAGGCCGAATACGCCCGAGGGCGCGCTCGGCAGATCAAAGAGCACCTGATACGGATGCGCGCGACTACGTGCCCATGCGTCCGTCGGGCCGGGATGGATGAACGGCCAATCCTTCGCGGGATCGCTCTTGCCGACGGTGAAGGTCACGTCCTTCGGATACGTCTTGTTGTAGGCGCCGTAGTCGTGCGGAATGGCGAGGTCTTCGTAGCAGTTGTCGAAGTCGCCGATCTGCCAGACGGTGGTCTCGGCGGCGCAGAGCCCGGCCGCCAGAGTCAGGATCATGCACAGGATCAGTAGAGCACGGGAAATCATGGTATCGCCTCCCCGAGGGTAGCTGGTTTGATGAAGGTTTGGACGGAGGGAGGCGGTTGTCCTGCGGCACAGGACATATGGGACAGACGAGACCTATGCTTGTACGGGTAGTGTGAACGTGAAGGTGCTGCCCTTGCCGAGCTCGCTCTCGGCCCAGATGCGGCCGCCGTGCGCCTCGACCGCCAGCTTGCAGAACGTCAGCCCGAGACCGGTCGAGTAAGATCTGCGCGAGCGGTGCGCCGACACCTGCACGAACTTGTCGAAGATTCGCGCGAGGTCCTCCGGCGGGATGCCCTCGCCCGTGTCGCCTACACTGACGACGACATGACCGTCCTTGAAACCCGTCTTGACGGTAATCCTGCCCCCCGACGGAGTGTGCCGGATCGCGTTGCCTATCAGATTGACAAGCACCCTCACGATCCGATCGCTGTCCAGCGACAGCATCGGCAGGTTGGAGGAGTCGGCGAACTTCAGCGACAGCTTCTTCCTTCGGGCGAGCACCTCGATCTGCCTGCGGGCGGTATTGAGCACGTCGGCTATCCAGGTAGGGCGCCTGTGCAGAACCAACCTCCGCTCCTCCAGCTTGCCGACGTCGAGGAGGTCGCATATCATCTGAAGAAGGGTGTCGCCGCCCGCCGTCGCGAGCGACAGCAGTTCCTTCTCGTTCGGATCGAGCTTGCCGCCGGCTGACTCGGCGATCATCTGCAGTGAGCCTATCACGGCGGTGAGCGGCACGCGGAGATCATGCACCACCATGTTGGTCAGGTCATGAGTCATCCGCTCTGACTCCCTGAGCTGCTTGTGGGCCTGCCTGAGCTTGCAGTTGGCTTCTTTGATGGCGAGGGCTCCGTCGAGCGCGAGCGCGGCCTTCCCCGCCATCGCGGCTATCAGATCGAGCGGTTCTGCCTCGGCATGACCGTTCCCGTTGCCGTCGGCAGGAGCGATCTCCCAGAGGCAACAGGCATCACCGAGGGCGCAGCACTTCTTCTCGACCGCAGTGACCGCATCGCCGCCGAACTCGTGCTTGAGGCCGCCCGCGAGGATTCCGGCCTCGAAACTGCACACGGCCTCCCCGATGTTCGGCAGGCCGGAACAGGTGGCGCACTCGGTAGCGGCGATGAGGATCGTGCTTCCATTACTGCGCTCGACATCCAGGTTCGCGATGCGAAGGTCACTGAATACCCGGAGAACGGCGTCCAAGCCGCTCACCCCGAGCTTGTCGGCAAGGGTCCGGCCGGAGAGGTGGAGCATGGCGGAGGAGAGCCCTGCGCCGAGCAGATCCCGGAAGGACAACAGTCGCACGGCGCGGTAGAGCGACACGGGAACGGAGGCGCCCAGGGTCGGCCGGTCGTCGCGGAATGCGTCGGGGATGTCCAGCGGGTGCTGGGTGCGCGCTTCCTCCAGGCTCGTGTTGATGATGCGGAGTGCCCACTCGCGAAGCCTGGCGTCGGCCTTCGAGCCGGATTTCGACTGGGGGGTCTTCTGGCTGTCCAAGGCAGTGCGCTCCCTGCACAGGTGTTTCCGGACGCGCCGGCATTCCCTTGCTTGGGTGCGCGCCCTGTCTGCGCCTTTGTCGGCGCGGAACATTCTCAGGATAGCATAGGAATCCCACAAACGCAAGGGAAAAGATGCAGATTAATCACATTTCCGGCTTACAAGGTTCACAGTTGTGGCGTCAGTCCCGAAAGACCCTCAGCATTGCCAGCGGTGACACGATCCCGCCGGCCTCGTATGCGGGCGAGGCGTCCTCGTCGAGGAGTTCCGCCGCGTACCGAATGCCCAGAGAGGCTGACTGAAGGAGCAGGTTCTCTATCATGTACCCGACCTCCCAGCAGGCGCGCCCGGTGTCCTCGTTGATTCCCATAATGACCCGCGCGTAGTCCCCGGGCTCAAGCAGGTTGCACGGACGGCCTGTGGGATCGAGGGCGTGGGTCGCTCGCTCGTCCCGGCTGTTGATGTAACGAAAGGCTCCCTCGCCGGTGACGGCGTAGAGGCTTGCGATGCTCTGGCCCCCGCCCCAGGTCGGGATCGTCATGCCCCAACGGCGTCCCATTGCGAGATGCGGCGTGCGACCCCGGGCCGCCCACAGCAGTTGGGAGAGATCCTGCAGTTCCGCGCCGCGTCCGCCGGCGTCCGTGCCGATCTCCTCGAGAGCCTTCTGGAGCGGCATCCGCCCCGCCCGGTTCGGGGCCGGAAGCCCGTGATCGCAGACCCAGTCGTCAGGGGCCTCCACCGTCCAGAACGAATCGCCGTACGACGGCCGCATGGCGTGGAGATCCATGCGGACGGTGCCCCATTGGCTCTCGGAGAGCTGTTTGCCCTCAATCCCCATGTTGAGGACGCAGGTGCCCACCCCAAACGCCGCGCAGACCAGATGAAAAGCCTGCTGCTGCATGCCGCTCTCGACGTGAAGCCGCTTGCGGTCCCACCCGGCGGCTTCAGCGGACATGGCGAACACAACGGGGATATCCTCGAGGTTCACGTCGAGCGGATAGTAGGTGAACCTCGGAATCTGAACCCCCCGCCCAAGCGCGTTGAAGACCTCGGGCGGAATGTCAGCATCTACGTCAAAGAGCCCCCAATGAAACCGGGCCTGATCGCCGTCGGCGTCTCCCGCGCACCGCGAGTTGAGCGCGGTTTCAACACTGATATCGTGAGAGTTCCGAGAATCAACTTCGCGCATATCACTACCTCCGATTTGGCGCAACGCTCGATCTCAACGACGGCCGGCCCCCGGCCTCAAGCATCTCAACCCCGCAAACACGATCACCACCGCCTGGATGATCGTCACGATCTCCTTCGGCGTATCGGTCACAATCTGCATGCCGACCGCGCCGTTCTTCAGCGCCCCGAAGAGCAGGGCCGAGAACGCCGTGCCGATTGCCGCGCTGTTCCCGAGGAACGCGACCGCGATGCTGTCGAAACCATAGCCCGGCGAAAACTGATCGTAGAACTTGTGATGAACGCCCATCACTTCGACTGCGCCCGCGATCCCGGCCAGCGCTCCGCTCATCAGCATTGCCTTGACCATCGTACCGGGCACGCTGATGCCCGCCGTCCGCGCGGCGTCCGGATTGAGCCCCACCGTCCTCAACTCGTATCCGAACACGCTCCTCGACATCATGAATCGGAACCCGATGACGGCGAGAACCGCGATCAGTATGCCCCAGTGCAGGCCGGACCGCTCTGCGAGCATGCCGAGCCGCGCCGTGACGTGCATCTCCGGCGTCTGCGGCGCCATCGTAGCGACATCCTGCATGCGGGTGGTCACCAGGTAGTGCGTCAGGTAGAACGCGATATAGTTCAACATGATGGTCGTGATGACCTCGTGTACCCCGCGTTTCGCTCGGAGGATTCCGGGAAGGAAGGCCCAGAGCGCTCCGCCGGTGACACCCGCGGCGAGACACAGCGGGATATGGATGAGGGCGGGCAGACTGACAGCGTACCCGACCCAGGCGGCGGCGAGCGCGCCGACCAGAAGCTGACCCTCCGCGCCGATGTTGAACAGCCCCGCTCGGAGTCCGATTGCGACCGCCAAGCCGGTCAGCGCCAGGGGGATCGTCTTTACGAGAGTCTCGCCCACCGCCGTCGGGCTTCCGAGCGCGGAGGAGAACATCGCCTGGAACGAGGCGATCGGGTCCCCGCCCGAGATCAGGATCGCCAAGGAAGCCACGATGAAACCTGCCGCAAGGGCGATCAACGGCGAGATCAAACTCCTCACGCCTCCCCGAACGCTCATTGCCCGGCCCCCAGCATCATCGCGCCTACGGTCTCCCGGTCGGCCTGCGAGCGGTCGATCATACCTGCCACTCGGCCCCCGCGCATCACCATCACCCGGTCTGAGAGCGAGAGAACCTCGTCGAGATCGTAAGATATAAGGAATAGGGCAGCCCCCCGATCACGGGCCTGCGTCAGTGCCAGGTGAACTTCGGCGGCGGCCCCGACGTCAAGGCCCTGGGCGGGCTGGCAGGCTATCAGCAGCTTCGGCTCGACGCTAAGGGCACGCCCCAGAACGAGCTTCTGCCGGTTTCCGCCGGAGAGGTGGCTCGCGGGCATCCCCGGCCCCGAAGCCCGCACGTCGAACCGCTCGATGACCTGCAGCACGTGCTGGCGCGCCGCCCTGAGGTCCAGCAGCCCCCGCCGGGAGAAAGGCGCCCGCGCATGCGCGCCGAGCATCGCGTTCTCCTCGACCGAACACTCGTCCACGAGCGCGTCACGCCGGGGGTCCTCCGGGACGAACGCGATCCCGGCTGCGAGCCGTTCGCGCACGGGCATGCGCGCGATGTCGCGACCGTCGAGGACGATCCGCCCGGAAGACCGCCTCAGTCCGATCAGCGCCTCCGCGAGTTCGCGCTGGCCGTTGCCGTCCACGCCCGCGACGCCGAGGATCTCCCCTGATCTCACATCGAAGCTGACGGCATCCACGGCAGGAAGGCCCTTGTAGCCTGGGACGGTGAGACCCGACACGCTGATCAGCGCATCGCCCGGAACGGCCCTGCCGACCGGTGTCTTCGCCGATGCACTTCCCCCGACCATCAGGTGGGCGAGATCGTCCGCGGTCGTGGAACTCGTTTCCACGGAGGCGATGTTTCTGCCCTTGCGCAGAACAGTCACGCGGTCGGAGTGGGCCATCACCTCGGCGAGCTTGTGGGTGATCACGATTACGCACATACCGTTGTCGGCCATGCCGCGAAGCATCGCCAGAAGGCTGTCGGAATCCTGAGGGGTCAGGACGCTCGTCGGCTCGTCGAGTATGAGTATCCGGGCTTCGCGGTAGAGCGCCTTCAGGATTTCGGTCTTCTGCCGGGCGGATACGGAGAGATCGGCGACCCGCGCGTCGAGATCGAGAGCAAGCTCGAAACGCCTGCAGATGCCGGACGCCCGCTCCCTGGCCGACCGGTAGTCGGTCCGCCCGTGCCTGACCGGCTCCGCGCCGAGCATGATGTTCTCCAGGGCGGTGAACGCGTGAACGAGCGTGAAATGCTGGTGGACCATACCCACGCCCCGCGCGATCGAGTCGTGAGGCGAGCCGATCTCGACCGCCTGCCTGGAGAGCCTTATCTCTCCGGCGTCCGGGCGGTGCATGCCGTAGAGGACGTTCATGAGGGTGGACTTGCCGGCGCCGTTCTCGCCCACGAGCGCGTGGACCTCGCCAAACGAGGCCGAGAAGTCCACGTCATCATTCGCAAGCACCCCGGGGAATCTCTTGGTGATCCGGCGCATCTCGACTGCGGGAACGGTTTCCATATCGTACTCATACTCTCACCCATGCTCATACTCCTTCCCGGTCGGGGCGCCTTGGAGCTGAGTGGGTGGCGGCCGTCTCTCGATATGGTTTCCAGAGAAACCTACTCGAGACTAGACGGCTGGGGCCTAGGGGCCTTGGCAGACCGGCCAACCGTTCTCCTCAAGCGGCTACTCTAGTGGCATAGCGAGAGGTTGGCCCACTCTGGGCAGATGCACCCGCCCGGTTGACTGCGGACCATCCGCCGCCTATACTGACGACAGATGAACCCGGCGATCGAGAGGATCAGAAACGAGACGCGCGGCACGGAGTACGAGGGGAATCTGTTCCTCGTCGGCGGTATCGTGCGCGACAAGTTCATGGGCCGCCCGCCGACCGAGGATGTGGACATCGTATTGGAGGGCGACGCCCTGTCGTTTGCGCGGTACCTGCACAAGAAGGGCATCACGGAGCATCGGCCGGTCACGTACCCCCGCTTCGGTACGGCGATGGTAAGGATCGAGGGGCACGCGGTTGAGCTGGTCAGCGCGCGGAGCGAGAGCTACGTTCCCGACAGCCGAAAGCCCCAGGTCGCGCCCGCAAGTTTACTCGACGACGTGATGCGCCGAGACTTCACGATCAACACTCTGCTGGAACACCTGCACACCGGCGAGGTGCTGGACCTCACCGGGAGAGCGCACGCCGACATCGAGGCGGGGATCATCCGCACGCCGACCGAGCCGCAGACGACCTTCTACGACGATCCGCTCAGGATGCTCCGCGCCG
This sequence comes from Armatimonadota bacterium, assembly GCA_017993055.1. Taxonomy (NCBI): domain Bacteria; kingdom Bacillati; phylum Armatimonadota; species Armatimonadota bacterium. Next base: position 6,489 of record JAGONM010000002.1, on the reverse strand, counting down.
TCCGCTTCGCAGTACGGTTCGCGTTCGAGATCGAGGAGGCAACCCGCGAAGCGATTGTGCGCGACGCCGGGCGGTTGAGCATCATCAGCAAGGAGCGGATTCGCGACGAGTTCGCCAAGATCGTCCTGAGCGACGACCCCGACCGCGGGCTGAACATGCTCTCCGAGAACGGCCTGCTGAAGCAGTTTGCGCCGGAACTCCTGGAGATGCAGGGGGTCGAGCAGAAGGGGCTTCATGTCTGGGACGTGTGGAACCACACGCTTCGCGCGCTTGACTCGCTCCCAAGACAGGCGGGCCTCGTCCTGCGGCTGGCGATACTCTTCCACGACACGGGCAAACCCCGCACCCGGACGGTCGGCCCCGATGGGGTGATCCATTTCTACGGGCACGAAGACCTGAGCGCCAGAACCGCTCGGAAGATCCTGACCAGGCTGCGGTTCCCGGCAAGCGACACCGGCAGAGTGGTGAAGCTGGTCCACATGCACATGCGCATCGGCGAGTACCGAAGCGAGTGGAGAGACTCGGCCGTGAAGCGGCTCATGCGGGACGCGGGCGCGGACATGGCCGACCTGATGGCGCTCGCGTATGCCGACAGACTCGGATCAAGCCCCCACCCCTCGCTGGAGGGCCTGAACGAACTGACGGAGCGTATCGAGAACATCCTCCTGAAGGTCAAGGTGGAGGAGTTGGAGAGCCCCCTCGACGGACGCGAGATCATGGAACTGCTCGACCTCCCCCCGGGCCCGAAGGTCGCCGAGGTGAAGGACTTTCTCTGCGACGAAGTCATCGAGGGCAGACTTGCCCCCGACGACAAGGATCGCGCCGCGCATCTGGCGAGGGACCGGTTCGCGGGCGACGAACCGACTGCCAGTCCCGCACACTGACCCTCATCCGATTCCCCGGTCGGAACGCGCACTCCGCACTCCCGATCACGGGTCGGCAGACTTTACAAACTTTCTATTGTTTATTTTGTTTTTCGGTTTAGACTGCGGCAAGCGGTGGGTACAAGCTCATCAGGAAGTCGGCGTCCCTGTGCAAGGCCGGCAAGACCCGAGCGGCCGATCACGCCTGGATGCTAGTGCACGGTTGGTTATTATACAATCAACCTGTCTAATCCTGTGGTATAATGTTACCTACCGACACGTCGTGAGGCGAACCATGAAGCGAATCGCAACGTCCATTGCCGCAATGCTTATACTCTGTTGCGCACTCCTCCCTGCCTTCTCAGCGCCGATATTCTTTCGGGCGGAGACCATTCATCCCCCTGAGAAGACTCAGTTCAAGCTCGAAGCGGGAGCATCTCATGCGGGTTACTACGTCATCCAGTTCGCGGGGCCGGTCAAGGACGCATGGAAACAGGAAGTCGAGCAACTCGGCATCAAGCTGGGCGATTACCTGCCTGACTACGGTTTCGTCGCGAAGATGAACCGGGCTCAGATCGGCCGCGTCATGGCCCTGGAGTCCGTGAGATGGGTCCAGCGGGTCAAGCCCGAGCATCGGAAAGACGCCTCGCTCAAAGCGGAAGGAGCGGGCAGCGTCGAGGTAGCGATCAAGATCTTCCGGGATGAATCGCCGTCGGCCGTGGAAAGCTTCGTGAAGGGAGCCGGAGGCTCGATGCTGGCGTCGGCAGGGGCGTCGGACAGATATCTCCTGGCGGCTCTGCCGGCGAACTCACTGGACGCCCTCGCGAGCCTTGAATCCGTGGAGTGGATCGAGCCGTGGGTTCAGCCGAGGCCGGTCAACAACGTGGCGCAGGGTATCATCGGTGTGCACGACGTCCGCGAGCGGATCGGGCTCTACGGCGCGGGACAGGTCATCGCCTTCGCGGACTCGGGTCTCGACACGGGCAGCCAGTCCACAATGAGCGCAGATTTCGCGAACAGAATCCTGGCCGCGTTCGCCCTCCGCCGCCAGGACGATTGGAGCGACCCCACCGGGCACGGCACACACTCGATCGGCGTGGCGACGGGGTCCGGGGCGCTATCAGGCAGCAACCCCGGGCAGCACTCTTACGACACATCTTTCGCCGGCGTCGCCCCCGAGGCGGGCATCGTGGTCCAGTCGATCGGCGACACCAGTGGATTCGTCTACCCTCCGCTTGTGCTCTCGACGCTATTCCAGCCTACATACGACCTCGGAGCCCGCGTTCACAACGACAGTTGGGGATCGCCCGTAAGCGGCAAGTACACCTTCTATTCGCAGCAGGTTGATGAGTTCATCAACGCGCACCGGGACTTCATTGCGGTATTCCCTATGGGCAATGACGGAAGAGACGGGAACAGCGACGGGGTGACGGACCTCGGGCAGGCCTACGCGCCGGCAACCGCGAAGAACTGCATCGCCGTGGGCGCGACCGAAAACGTCCGATCGGACGGCTGGAACACCAGATACGGCGACGCCTGGCCGGGAGACTTCCCGGTGGCCCCGCTTCGAAACGACTATATCTCCGACAACGCGCAGGGCATGGCCTCGTGGAGCAGCCGCGGACCGTGCGTGGACGGGCGCATCAAGCCGGACATCTGCGCTCCGGGCACCAATATCCTGTCCGCGCGGACGCATGCCGTTCCCGGCGTGACGGGCTGGATGCTCTATAACCCCGATTACATCTTCTGGGGCGGGACCAGCATGTCCACGCCGATGGTGGCCGGCACCGCGGCCCTCGTGAGACAGCATTACATCGAGAACCGCGGGGTGACGCCGAGCGCCGCGCTGATCAAGGCGACCCTGCTGAACGGAGCAACCGACCTTACGCCCGGCCAGCACGCATCACCGATGGAGGTACCTCCGAGGCCGAACAGCGTCCAGGGATGGGGCCGCGTCAATCTCTCTGCAACTCTCGACCCTCCGGCGCCGAAGGTGCTGGAGTTCGTTGACGAGGGCACCGGGCTCTTGACAGGACAGAGCCGAATCTTCGAGTACAGCGTACTCGGCAGTTCGGTACCGTTCTCGGTCACCCTCGTCTGGACGGATCCACCGTCCGGATCGCTGTCCGGCAAGCAGTTGGTCAACGATCTCCACCTGCGCGTCGAGAAACCGGGCGGGCAGATCGTGCTGGGTAACGGCACGGTGGACACGACCAACAACGTCGAGAGCGTTGACATCGCTTCTCCCGCCGTCGGCACCTACCGCATAACGGTCATCGGCAACAACGTTCCGCAAGGCCCGCAGACGTTCGCGCTGGTCGTATCGGGCGAACTGCCGGGGTCCTACATAGCGGGCAAGGTCACGACGGCGTCGGGATTCCCGGTTCCGGGCGTCACCATGACGATGGCAGACGGCGGGGTCGTCTACAACACGATGACCAGCCAGAACGGCGATTACACGATCCACCTGCCGTCTCACAGCTACATAGTCATCCCTTCGAAGGACGGATGGACCTTTGCCCCCGAGAACCGGCTCGTATCCGTCGGGGAGACGGGCCTTGCGGATGTGGACTTCGTCGGCTCGGCGGCGCCGGGATGCATCAACGGGACGATTGCCCGCGCGGTCGGGGGAAGGACGAACTACTCGCTCGACTCGGACCACCCGTATGCCGACAACTCGAACATGGTGTACACCATAGCGGCTCACCCGAGCGCCACGCGCATCCGCGTGCACTTCGATGAGACATGGCTACAGAACGGCTATGACTACATCTACGTCGAGGACGCCGACGGGACGGTCTTTGACACCCTCACCGGCGAGGTTTCCGACTACTGGTCGGCATGGGTGACCACCGGCAACGTGGCGAAGATACGGCTCTTGTCCGACGAGAGCACTGCTTACTATGGGTTCCACATAGACGGCTACGAGACCGACGTGATCACACAGGGTCCGGCGGCAGGGGTCACGGTTACGGCTCAGCCCGGCGGAGCAACGGCGATCTCCCAGCCGGACGGCACTTACACCTTCGCCAGCGTGGAGCCGGTCAACTACACCCTCACGCCCTCCCTGCCGCACTGGTCGTTCTCACCGATGAGAAAAGCAGTCTCGGTGCAGCCCGGGGGGTCGGGGTCGGTCCAGAATTTCCTGGGGTTCCCGCCCGGCACGATAACCGGAACGGTATCCGCCGGCACCACCGCCGAGCATCCTGAGATCATCGAGTCCGAGCACCCCTATCCGGACAGCGAGCTCATCCAGTATCAAGTCAACGGGCCGCCGGGAACGAGCCGTATCCGGATTCACTTCGCAGAGATAGACATGGAGGCCGGTTTCGATTTCATTGACATTCTGGACGGCGGAGGGAACATCGTCGAGTCGTTCACGGGAACATACTCCGGTGTGTGGAGCGTTTGGGTCACGGGGGACTTCCTGACGATCCGCCTGCAGTCCGACGACGGGTTCAACGCCTACGGCTTCCGCACGGACAAGTACGAGGCGGTCTCCGGGGAGCACGGAGTGGCCGGAGTGACGGTGACTACCGAACCGCAGGGCTTCTCGGCGATCACGGACTCGAACGGCATCTTCACCATATCGAACGTGGACGCCGGGCAGTACTTCGTTTCGGCGCAGAAGACGTACTGGAGCATCGTTCCCGGCGCGCGACTGGCAAATGTGGCGGCGGACGTCGTCACTACAGGCATTGACTTCTACGGGACCGTGCTCAGCATGCCCGGGATCGCCTACATCAAGACGCTCCCGGACGGCTCGGACGTCCGCGTCTCGGGCAAGGTCGTGACCGCCGGCACCAACGAGATGGGCGGGTACTTCTACATAGAGGAGGCCGAACGTTTCGCGGGCATCAGGGTAGACACATCCGAGGCGGTGCCGCCCGAGAGCGTCGTGACGGTCGCCGGCCAGCTCACCACCTCGGGCGGAGAACGCCGCATCGAGGCGTCGAAGGTGGAGATCACCTCGTCGAACGGGCAGATGCCCGGCCCGCTCGGACTGAGAGGAAGCTATCTGGGAGGCGGGCAGCTCAGCCCCTACACTCCCGGCGTCGCGCAGGGGATCGGCTTGAACAATGTCGGGCTGCTGATAACCACCTGGGGCCGGGTAACCTACTCCGCCGGCAACTACTTCTATCTCGAGGACGGTTCGGGGCTGCAGAGCGAACCAGGCAGGACGGGCGTGAAGGTGCTCTGCGGGGGCGTACCTCCTCCTGTAGAGGACGCTTACGTCCAAGTGACGGGGATAAGCTCCTGCGAGGAGATCGAGTCATCTTACGTCCGGGTAATCCGGGTTCGCAACACCGCAGATATCAAGCCGCTCAACGCAGTTCCTTAGCGTGCGCGACTCCTGCAGACACAACGGGACCCCGGTGCGCCAACCTGCACCGGGGTCCCTTTTTTCACGCGCCCTGAACGCGTCAGAGCCGAAAAACCCCGCGACGATATCGTCTGAGAGCTAGACCGCCGGCCGTGCACAGCAGCATCAACTGCGCCAGGGATGACGGCTCCGGCACTGAGCCTATTGCATAGACCCGGTTGTCGTATGCGCCGAAGTAGATGGTTCCCGTGCGTCCGATCGCACAGGAAGAATGAATCTTCGACCCGATGTATATGCTCCACCTTACGGAGCCGCCGGGGTCGAGCGAGCGCAGGTAGCCACTGTGAGTGCCGAAGTAGACCGACCCTTCGGCGTCGATGGTCGGCGACGCCGACACCGGGTACCCCACGAAGTGCGTCCACTTTCGAGTGCCGTTCGGCCTGACGGCGTGCAGATAGCCGTCGTAGGAGCCGAAGTACAGAGTGCCGTCCTGCGCGATGCCGACAGATGAGCTGATGCTCGGCGGCGCGTAGTAGGTCCACCTGAGGGATCCGTTCGGGTTGACAGCGTATAGAGCCCCCGACAGCGTCCCGATGTAGATCGTGCCGTCATCGCCGATGGAGGGGGTCGCGCTCATCTGACCCTGTCCCTGAAAGGCCCAGACCGGCGAGCCGTCCGCATCGAACGCCCGCAGGATACCATCGCTGCTCCCTATGTAGATTCTCCCGTCGTCGCCGACGGCGGGTGATGAGAGAGTGCCTGACCCCAAGGCACGGTGCCAGTTGACAGCCCCCGAAGCCGGGTTGACGGAATAGAGCCTCCCCTGTTCGTCGGAGAAGTACAGCGCGCCCGACGGGCTGATGATGGGAGACGAATAGACCGCCGCCGGGCCGAGTCCGACCGCCTGGCCCACGGGGAGCACCCACCTCTGCGAACCGCTCGACTCGAACGCGTACAGGTTGCAGTCCTGCGAGCCGACGTAGACGGAGCCGTCGCGCGCTACGGCAGGAGAGGACGAAATCGGGCCGCAGGTCTCATACGACCATAGAACGGAACCGGACCGACTCATCGCGTAGAAGCTATTGTCGAAAGACCCGGAGTAGATCGTCTCGCCACCCACGACGGCGGGAGACGAGAGCACGAATCCGCCTGTCGCAACTGTCCAGGACACGGAGGGCTCATGGGTGCCCACGTATACCGAACGGCCCGTGCGGCGCGCGTCGGAACGGAATGCCGGCTGTCCATCGGCAAGTTGAGCGACGGCTGCCGGCGCTAACGCCAAGATCAGCGCCAGCACGGCCA